>NZ_JAUBSD010000121.1:0-16153 GCF_036704575.1 Microcoleus sp. K5-D4 | reverse complement strand
TTTTAAATCACCCTAACCTTCCTTCAGTCTTGTCTTATGGTACTTTGGCTGCTTAAAAACTGTCCGGACTATTGTTAAACAAAAAAAACGAGCTAAATAAGCTATAATCCTTGCATAGCAAGAATATAACGTTAAATAATGAGCGATGAAAGAGACCACCCCCGCCGCCATGCCCCCCTGCTTTGACCGATGGTGTCAAAGATTTGACAATATCTTTGGTCATATTGCCCAAAAACGGGAGTTTAGGAACTATTTAGGCGGATTATTGGGCGCTCGGGAGCGAAAAAACCTTTCCCAGATGGCAGCAAACAGCGTCGGAGTGACTTACCACAAGTTACACCATTTTTTAACGGAGGCACCGGGAGTCAGCAATGGAACTGAATCAACGCCGTCTAGAGGTAATGAATCAGTGTAGGCAAACCAAGATTAATCGAGGCCTTAGCCTGATCGTTGATGATTCAGGACACCGAAAAAGTGGTAATTTGAAAGAAGTAGTGGGACGACAATATATTGGAGAAATTGGGAAAACAGAGAATGGGGTAGTTGCAGTTACTAGCCATCTATATGATGGCATCAAAAGTTTACCCTTAGATATAGAATTATATCAAAAAGCCGACTCATTACCCAAAGGAAACGCCGACCCAGAATTTAAAAAGAAACCCGAAATAGCCAGAGACTTAATAGACCAAAGTTTAGCCAGAGGATATCAACCAGCGATAGTGCTAATTGATGCCGGGTATGGAAATAATACAAGTTTTTTACAAGAATTAGAGAAAAGAAAATTAAAATACATCGGAGGGATTGCCAAGAACCGTAAAGTAATAATTCAAAAAGTCGGCGATGAAAAAGAGGAAATTCGAGGAGATAATTTGGCTTCATCCTTGCCCTCTGATGCTTTCAGAAAAATTCAGCTATCCGTAGAAAAACCGAAAACAGTCTGGGTAGCAACAAGAGAAATTGAGTTGTCAAAGTTGACAGGCAAAAAAGTCATCGCGATCGTCATGAATGCAGATACTTTCGAGCAAGAAGCGTGATATTGATTATTTGATCGCTAATGTTGACTTATCTACAGCGACAGCGGAGTGGATAGTAAATACCTATGCACAAAGAAATTGGATTGAAGTTTTCTATCGGGAAGCTCTCGTGATGGTTAGGGCTAAAAGAATATCAAGGAGCGAGATAAACGCAGCCTAAAAAGGCATTTGATTTTGGTGTTTTGTGCTTACAGTTTCATCCTCTGGCATACCAAAACCTGCGGATTAAGACGTAGGTGGGCCAATAAACCTTTAAACACCTTTACAGAAGCGCTGGAAGCGTTTAGGACAGCGATATCTTTTCGGTTTGTCAAATGGCTGAACGAAAATTGGGACGTATTCTCTGCTTACAAAGCTAGTTTAGGCTTTGTTTGGGCTTGAAATTTGTTTAAGTCCCGTTAAGTGCATTCAATTTACAGTAATGCACCTCTTTGTTCTGTCTTAGTCTAAACTCCAGTCCTAAGACTATTCTTATAACCAATTTCCGATCATCACAAAAGGAGCCCAATAATAAGAGTCAGATTGTTTTGCTAGAAGCGATAATTGAGCTTGGCGGAGCGCTTCAGCTTTACTCACATTAGGTTTTTTTAGTTCATTGTAGAACTGAACCATTAGTTCTGCTGTAGATTCGTCGTCAACATACCATAATGTTGCTAATGTACTGCGCGCTCCCGAACGCACGGCGACTCCAGCTAGCCCCAATGCAGCTCTAGGATCGCCCTTAGCTGTTTTACAAGCACTCAAAACCAATAATTCAATACTATTACCTTCGCTGGCACGCCTCCCGCTCAGTATATCGCTTAACTCTTTACTCTGGATCACGTCATCATAAGCAACAATAAAAGTCTGCTCGGGCTCGGAACTGAATTCACCATGAGTTGCTATATGAACCACTGAGGAACGCAAAGAGTTAATTTGGTTTTTTAAGCTATTTTTGAGAAAATCTTGGTTAATCAGTGGCTTTTCACGGCTAGGAACCTCTTTTTGGATATTTCCTAACTCCTGCTCTACATATTTAAGGGCCGGGAATGGAGTTCTCCCAGGAAATTGCCGTTCTTTACTCAAACCAGCTATTAAAACTTTCAACCTTTCTGCTCGCCAGAAATTCGGGCTGATTAGTTGCAAACCCGGTGCTAAAGCAATAGCATAGTTTTCGATTAGGTAATTGCCTTTTTGAGTAACTTCATCACCATCATACAATACACCCATTGGAATATTGCGCAAGCTTGCGTCTAGGACAAATACTAATGTTTTTAAATCGGGGTATTGTTTGAGATATTTATTAAAAGGTTCAATTAACCATTCATAGAAAAATTTAGAAAGCTTGGGAACTTCAGCACGCGCACCAGCTTCGCTTAATTCGTCTTGCAGTTTTTTGGCTAAATCCTCAACTTTTTTGCGAGGTGCATCAGGTGAGCGATGGTGTAATAATTGGTTGGGTAGGGAGACAATAACTTCTAACCGATCCTCTAAAATAATTGGATAAATCACTGCTGCTGTGCGATCGATCCCATCAATTTGTTTAGTTTTAATCTGGACGCACGCATCGCGAAAAAAGTTATCCAATTCAGCCACTTGAAGGGCTTCAATTACATTTCGAGCTTGTATCAAATTATCCGGCTTTGGTTCCGGCTCCTGCAACAACAAATCTACTAAATCTCGATACACAGGTTCTATTCGATCGCGAAAGTCAAACTGCCCGTCTCGACTAATCGGCACTAGATCGTTGCGTATCGACTGTAGCGTATTAAATGCTGCCGTGTAAGCCGCGATCGCACCTTGAATGTCCTTCTCTTCTTTATGCCAACGAATTCGCCCCAATTGCCACTGCCACTGATAGGCAAGATCCGGCGAATTTAACTGAACGTTCTGCGACAATAGTAAAGCTTGTTCCGTACACTGTTGAGCCTCTAACCATTGATTTTTCTGTTCGTAAATCTCACCCAAATTACCCAAAGCATAAGCTGTTGCCCTTAAATCGCCTAAATCTCTACCTAATTTGACAGCTTTTGCTCCCTGGTTAACAATTTCTCCCCACGATAAAGATCGAGTATTTTGAGACAAGCTTTCAGAAACAGTCGGGGAATCGGGCAAACAGTAGTTAGAGAGTGATTCTGCCTTGTCATCTCTTAAATTAGGCTGGTTATTTTCAGCCTTTAACTCTTGATTTTTCAAGTTAGCTAAGCCTTTCATTAAGCCAATTTCAGCATAGATTTTATGGCGGCTCGGCGGTAACTGGTTCAACTGAGATAAAATTGCCAACCGCAATTCTTCGGCTTCTCGGAGGTTGACATTATTTCCGTTTTTTGCATCTACTAAAAGGCTGAATAAATTTAACTGTGCCTGGAATTTTATCGGGGATTTCCCAGCAGCATCAGCCGCTTTTCGGTAGTAATCTAAAGCCGTTGAATAATTTTTTATAGCGTTGTCTTCCGACTCAGACAAAAATCGATTTCTATTCCCTAAAGCTTCGTAAGTATTGCCTAAACTCAGCCAAACCAAAGCTGTTTCTTGAGGATTTTTGTCTTGGGTAATAGCTCGATCGACTGCCTTTAATAACTTCTCTGAATTGTCTAAAAATCCAAGCTGCCTCAAAACATCGCCGAGGAGACGCCCTCCTGTCAGTTGGATGCTTTTTGAATTTGAATTGAATTGTGTTTGTAAAACCTTTTGTAATTCATCTAAACTCTCGCGGTTGGTTAACTGCGCGCAGGTTCGATCTGGGATGGCAAACCTTCCTCGATTCTCCGACAAAATTACTGGCATTAATGCTTGACAAGCCCGATCGTAAAGCCCCAACCCCTGCATGGCTTTGACTTGCGAAATTAAGCTGCGCTGCCACCCAAATTCATCCTTTAATTTAACATAAATGCTAGCAGATTGCTGCCAAGTTTTTAAAGCATTGTTTGCTTGTCCCCGTTCCAATTGCCCGTTGCCTTTAATGTCAAGAATCTGAGCGATCGCCCTTAATTCTGCGGGCGAATTTTCACCCGAGTCTGGCGGCAGCAAACTCAAACTTTTTTCAATGGCATTCTCTGCCTCTTGCCAGCGCCCAAACTGTTGGTAAGTTAACGAAAGATTGCTGAGGGCGATCGCTTGATTTAACCAATCTCCCTTAATTTCAAAAGCCGCCGCCGCTTGCTGCCAATATTTCGCTGCTTCCTCAAACTCTCCTGCCGCATAGCGTTCCCTCGCTAACTTTTCCCATTCACTTCCCTGTCGCTGCTGGAGGGCGATCGCACTCATATTTGCATAATTTTGTCGGGCAATTCCTGTTTTTTCTACTTCCCAATTGTATCGAGTCCGATCGACTGACTGCGATCTGTCGGCCGGGGCGGGTTTTTGAGATTGTCGATTATTGGCAAATATTGTTGGTGAACCCGCCCCTACAGGAATTATGGTTAATTTGTCGGACACGATTTTAAAAGTCGATCGAGCCTGGACATTTGTTGCTAAAAATGACATCAATACTGTTAAAAATAGTAGGGCGAACAACCTAAAAGTTTTCCTCTTTATTTGGCGTGCAGATTTCAAAAATAAAACCTGGATAGCACTGAAAAATGTAACCCTTTTTCTTGCCATGTCCTCTGCCTCGAATTCACTTCAACTAAAGGAATGCCCCAGTAAAAACTCGCTGTAACGCGATCGCTCATTTCCCAGCGCAATCCCGCCCCCACAGACACCAACGTTTGAGGGTCAAAATCCTCGGGACCGGAACTGTTCCACACCCTGCCCGCATCAATAAAAGGAGCAATTTGTACAACTCCTAACCCTCGATCGGACCGGCCAAGAATCGGAAATCGCAGCTCGGTTGATGCTGAAATTCCATTATCGCCCAAAAGTAAATCTTGCCGGTAGCCCCTAACACTATTCAATCCCCCAATGCCAAATTGCTCTAGAGGTAACAGCGCTCTATCTGCTAATTGCAAGTCGGTACTGGCAAAGACAAAAGTATCTCTTGCCAAACGGCGAACCCACTGCGCCTGTCCCCGCCATGCCAAAAATCTGCTGTCAGGAGCTTCTGAGTTAACAGTAGCATTGAAGGCACTCAATCCCAAACTAAATTGCGATCGAAATGCTAACAATTCTTCATTACTCCGCACCGTCCAGTCCTGAAAGAATCGCAGGGCTGAAATGCGCGATCGACCTTTTTCATCTGCTCCCGGAGAAAGCGGGAAATCTTCGCCTAAAATAGAAGTGCCGCTTTCCCGCCGAGTTGCCGTCAAACCAACAGCAAATTCTTCTCTGGGATTCCTTAACAAAGGTTGCCGCAAATTGATATCTAAATAGCGCGCAGCCGCTCTGATATCTACATCTTGAAAAGGCGGCTCGACGACGCGATTGGCAGTTGTTCCTGCTGCTACATTAACCGTGCCGTTATTCGGATTTAAAGGTAATGTATAGTTTAGATCGAAGGCATTGCTGCCATCAGTATTCGTGTAGGCAAGGCTCAAACCATCTCCCTGTCCTAATAAATTTGCTTCGCTCAGTTCCACTTGGCGGCGGACAGTGCCAACGCTGGGAGCGCGGCGGTTATCTAGCAGCACTGCCGCGCTCAAAGTTTGTTCCTCCTCAAATTTAACTTCTAACCCGCTTCTGTGTACTTGCGAACCGGGTATCAATTCAGCAGAAATATTTTCGATTAAGGGGTCGAGTTCGAGCAATCGCAGGGCATCTAGCAGGCGGGAAACTTGTAAAGGTTGGGCGGCGATCGCCAAACGGCTGCATACATAATCGAGATTGAGCCGTTGCCTCCCCGTCCGCCTCCGCACTCGAATTGATTCCAATCCGCCTTCAACGATTTTAATAATAACTTCTCCAGCAGCGCCTCTATTTTGCAATCGTTGATTTGGTTCTTCACTTGTTGTGGGAATGTAGGCAAAAGAGTTAATGTATCCCTTTTGATTGTAAAACTTTGTCACTTCGGAAATTACTTGCTGCAATTGAGCAAAAGTAATTTTACCTTCTCGGAATCGGTTGGTAGTGCTATCTAATTCTAGAAAATGTTGGGTAATTTCTCGATCGAGAGTTTCTTGGCTGAAAACTGTATTGCCAACGAAGCGAAAATTAGTGACTGAGATTGCCTCGATCGCTCCATCAGTTGTGCTATCTTCCGCTCGATCGGTTGTGCTATCTTCCGGCGTTTGAGTTGCGGGCGATCGCGGTTCTGGCGGAACAGAAAAGGAACATTCGTAAACTTCACCGCGATCGGAGTTGGGTTCAGTCTTTCTTTCTTCCAACGTTGGAGAAGGCTCGGTTTGTGGCAGGTTTTGCGGGTTCTGCCGGGAAGGAACGGTTTGGGGTTCCAGAGGTTCTGCGGGGTTGGGAATCTGAACAGTCAAGTTTGGGAGTTCGCCCGCATTCAACTCTTCTGCGGGCTGCGACAGAACAGTTTGCGCCTTCAGCGGGCAAGCTGCCAAGCTGGTTGCTAACAAGCCCGCACTCAACGGCAACAAGCGATCGCCCCAGTTCCGAATTCGGTTATTGAACATTGCACTCTGGGTTAGGGGTAACGGGACTTTGCAGCGGCACCGATGCAGGATTGGCCGTGAAAATAACTTCCCCTTTGCTGTTAACCGCCCAACCGCGAGCGGCTTGGATGGGGCGAGCAGCGGGGCGAACCGCCTGCTGGGGTGCAGCAGTTCTCGATCGCCCTTCGACAGGCGGTACGGCGTCCGCTAAACCGACGGTTGCAGGACTGCCGCTGAGGGTTTCCCCCGGAGTGGCAGGCAAGCCGCGCCCGGTTCTGGTAAAGGTTCTGTCCTCTCCCGGCCGCCGTTGGGCGGGACAAATTTGGGCGATCGCGTCGGGATTCACCAGTCTATCTGGTAACTGAACGGCTCCCTGGGTGGGGTCAACATCAGGAGTGTTGAGGAGCACCTCGCCGTCGAGTTGCGGGCCGGCCAGGGAGGTAGCCGTGATGTCGCTGGTGAGGTTGGAGGCGGGATTTGCTTCGCGGCGCGATCGGGCTCCGAAAATGCCTTCTGGAGCTGTAATTTCAACCCGGCCGGCTTCGCGGCTGACTGCATTGGCGGTGATGTCGCTGTTGATACCGGCAATTAAGGCTCTGGCATTGATGTTGATATTGCCGCCCCTAGCATCGCCGCTGGCGGTGACGGTAATGTTGCTGTTGTCGCGCATCAGTAAGTAGTTGGACGCTTGGAGGTTGATATTGCCGAAGTCACCGGATCTAGTTTCTGCGGTAATGGTTCCTCTGTCCAGTCGGATGTTGCTGGCTGTTACCTCCAGGTTGCCGGCTGAGCCCGTACCCCTGCTGCCATCTACAGCAACACTTGCCCCATCGCGTACCCTTAGCAGTCCTGTATCGATCGTTACACTCCCTGCTGCTCCGCTGCCCGTTGCCACTGCTGTCAAACGGCTGGGCAAACGCCCGTCCGCCCTGACTAAGGGAGAAACCTCTGCAGGCACGATGCCGGAAGTCCCGGTTACTTCAATAGATTCTGAGGCATTGACTGTCAGAGAACCTCCCCTTCCACTCGCAAAAGTGTCTGCTGATATCGCGGCTCCATCCCGCACCGTTAACTGCCTGGTTGTTACTGTCAAGTTATCTGCATTGCCAGCATCAGAGTCCGTTGCTAACCCTGTGGACTGCGTGAATAAGCCACTGGGAAACCCATCTATATCCGTTCCAGCGAGTTCGATAGATTCTCTGGCATTTACAGTTAAAGTCCCTGCTTGCCCGGTGCCTTGAGTTGTGGCTAATACCTGACCGCCATTTTGAGCGATTAAGCGTCCTGTTTCAATGCTGATATTGCCACCGCGCCCATCACCTGAAGTGAAAGCCGATATTCCAGCACGATTTTGAACAATCAACTGGTCGGACGCTTGAATGAGTATATTGCCTGCATTCCCCGTGCCATTGGTGGTAGATGAAATTTCAGCGCCATCTCGCAAAATCAACTCTCTGGTGGAAATGGTTAAATCTTGTGAATTGCCAGAAGAACCAGGTTCAGTTTGAGTTAGCAAGGCGCTAGGAGCCTGACCATCTGTTCTTCTGCCTATTATTTTGATAGAATCGGAAGCGGTGACAGTTAAATTTCCCCCGGAACCCTGAGACGATGTACCTGAGCTTACCTGCGCGCCATCTTGTAAAACTAATCGACTCGTCGCGATCGTCAAATCTCCTGCATTTCCTGTGGTTGGCGTAGTTTCGTCTTGTATGTCAACTTGAGCAAAGAAACCGCTGGGCAATGTGCCATCGGGATTAGTCCCGCTTAGTTCTATGGACTCTGTAGCTGTGACGGATAAATTGCCCCCCCGGCCAGCACCGTAGGTCGTTGTATCTACATAACCGCCACCTTCAGCGACGAACTGTACCGCTTGGATGGAGACTGTACCTCCGTTTTGGCTGCCGAAAGTCTGGGAGAGAATTCCTGAGTCCTCCGTCAGCGCTACCCGCCGTCCCCGGACTTGGATGGTGCCGCCACCTTCATCGCTACTAGCATCGACAACAGCGGCTTGTGACAGTTGAATGTCTTGGAAGTTCTGGACGCCTGCATATCCGAGAGTGAAACCTGAGTCATTGAGGGTAAGGCTAACTGAGCTATTGCCAGCAACGCTACCAAGTTCAATCCTTCCTCCCGGTGCTGTCAAAATGCCGCCGGGAAGCGCTATGTCGCCACCCGCTAGCGCTAAAGTTTGACCGGGTAAAACTTCTAAGCCTGCGGGGTTCTGATTTCCTTCGCCACTGTCTTCAAAAGCAGAAACGGCCGCAGGTCGATCGACAATTATTTGACCGGGATTCGGGCCAAATTGCAAGCTGGTAGGAATGCTGATAGTTAGTAGGGGAGTTGTTTGAGGATTGGTGGCACTGAATGAGGTGCCGTCAGCGAAGTTGATGCTATTAGCTGTAGTACCTAGAAACGAGCCGTCGATCTTCAAGCTGGCATTCGGACCAAAAATAATCCCGTTGGGATTGAGGAGAAATAAGTTAGCAGTGCCGTTAACTTCGATGATGCCATCAATGTTAGAAATTGACCCGCCTGTGACGCGAGTAAAGATATTTTGAACTGTATCAATGTTGTTAAAAAATGCTGTACCGCCTGTGGGGACGGAAAACTCGCGAAAGCTGTGGAACAGGTTGCGACCCGCTTCTGTGCCGCCTTCAATGGTGAAGGTGTTGCCGTCTGGAGTGACGGTGGAATTGTTGGGTAGAGTGGCATCGGGGACAACTTGGGCGATCGCCCAAGTTGGAAAGCCACAAATGTAAAATAGAATGCAGAATATTTTGGCTTTTGTTTTATTGCTCACGGGACACAGCACTGCCTATTGGTTGCCTATTATTTAACCAATCTTATATTTGAGTAGAACAGCATCGCTAGAGCCTGCATAGGGCTGACCTTCTAAGGAAGCGCTGGCACTGCCCGTTATATAGATGTTGTTAGCATCGTCGATAAAGAGCTTGTATGTACTATCTTCACCCGCAGTACCTAGCTGTTGGCTCCACGAACGAACGCCACTGCTATCCAACTTGGTTACAAAGATATCATAGTTTCCTGCATTCGTACTGCCATCTAAAGAACCCTCAGTCATGCCGGCAACATATATATTCCCATTTTTATCTAAGCTAACTCCGGGTATATTTTCACTGCCAACCGTTCCAAACTGATTCGTCCAAAGCTGATTGCCGTTGGAATCATACTTCACTACAAAACTATCCGCTCCACCGCTATTGTTATTGCCGTTCAAGTTGCCTCTAGTGCTTCCAGTGACATAAATACTACCAGCACTGTCAAGTTTTACTCCATAAGCAATGTCGGAGGCTAATGTACCAAACTGACGCAACCAAACTTGGTTGCCATTAGTATCATATTTAGCGATGAAAGCATCTACTCCATCCACGCGGACTCCCAAACTTCCGCTAGTTTGCCCTACAATATAGCTATTGCCAGCATTATCAGTAGTAACTGCTCGCACATTTTCGTCTTGAGCTGTGCCAAAATCTTTAATCCAAACCTGATTGCCGTTAGTATCGTATTTAGCGATGAAAGCATCTTGATTGGGAGGATTTTTTGACCATGCTTTCTCAGGATCAAAAGAACTCCAAGTATTACCAGCAACATAGATATTGCCTGCATTATCTATGCCGATTCCGGTAGCGTAGTCTGCCGCATCCGCAAAGGTATCTTGACTGCTAAATACTTTCTTCCAGATTTCACTACCATTGGTATCATATTTATAGATATAAGCATCACGGTCAGAATCAGAATTGGTATTAGTGTATCCAATAATATAAACATTATTGGCTGCGTCAATCTTTACTCCTAAAGCATAATCCGTTGCAGGGTCAGCTAATTGTTTCTGCCAAAGTAGGTTGCCATTAGCGTCATACTTGGTGAATAAAGTATCCCAGTTACCGGTAGTAGCATCGCCATCCCCTGTCAAACCAACCATATAAACATTTCCAGCACTATCAGTGGCAATATCTCTACCTATCTCCTGAAGCGGAGTACCAAACTGGCGTACCCACTCTAGCTTAGGATCAGAATTTGCTTTAACTTCAAGGTTCTGAGAAAACTCCGAAGTATTATTATTCGGATCTGTAGCCGTGGCAGTAATAAATTGACCAATGGGAACAGCTACTGGTAACTTAATCTCAACATTAGCATTGCCATTACTATCAGTCGTTACATTCTGGAATCCCAGGAACTTCTCTCCTTCTCCATAACCGCTACCACCAAAATCACCACTACCCAGATCACCACCACCAAAACCAGAATCATCTAAACCTTTGTTAGAGAAGAACTCTACTCTGAATGTAGTGTTTGGAGTGCTATTTATCTTTCCTTTAATTGTCGTATTCCCGCCACTATAGATCGCGGAAGTCAGCTCGGGAAAATTCTGGAAGTTGTTAGAACCCGTGTCGCTATCTCCCACATCATTTACCGTCAAATCATCATTTCCCAGATCGATTCCCAAGAGAGCGTTCCCCGAGATGGAATTGGATAAAATAGCGTTTCCCGTCGCACCATCACCCCTCATAAGAAGGCCGTTTCTACCGTTACTAAATATCAAGTTTGATGCCCCAACTGTTGTCCCGCCAATAGTATTGTTAGGCGCATCCAAAATAACAATACCACCAGTTGTATTTCCCAATTTTTGAGTACCCGTAAGATCGCTACCGATATAGTTGCCTTGAATGAGGTTGTTGCTAGCACTTGCCCCATCAATGTAAATGCCAAAGCGATTGTTGCCAGATATGATATTTCGTGATTTGACCGTCGTACCGCCAATAGTATTATTAGGCGTCCAAACTGATATACCACTGCCGTTGCCTAAATCTTGAGTACCAGTTACATCCGTACCAAGGAAATTTCCTTCAATGATGTTGCCACCATTATCAATCAATCGGATACCGTCAACACCAAAACGGTTGATTGTTAATCCCCTTACTGTACTGTTGCCAGCAGAGATATACAAACCATCCACTGATACATTGCTGCCATCTAATTCGATCGCTGGCCGCTCTGAATATCCCGGCTGGCTGGTTCCATCAATAATCACTGAATCGGTAATCCGCGGCAGTGGTGATAGCGGTCGAATGGTAAAAGCATTGTTGCTGGTATTGTAGCCAGGATCTGTGGGAGGAATCTTGAAGAGAACTGTATCCTTGCCAGGGCTGCTATTTGCCCAAGTCAAAACCTCCCGCAAACTACCCGGACCGCTATCTTTCGTATTGGTAACAACATTGGGAGACTCATCTAGTTCCAATCCGTAAAGATTGAGTTGCCAAGTATTCCAATCTCCTTTAAATTGGTTGCCGTTCTTATCAATAACTTGCAACTTCCATTCACCCTTTGACAACTCGCCCCAGTGTCGGACAGAAGTAAACCTCCACTGAGGAGAATCTGGCTCAAGCTTGTCGCTATTGTTGGAATTTGGGATGTCAGGGATGGTATTTGCCAAAATTGATTCTGTGCCATCTGGCGAGATGAGTTTTACTGTTAAGTCGCCCCAGTCCGCATGATTTGCATTAAGAACTACTTCGACTTTCTCAATAATAATATTTTGGTAAATCGCAGTCTTCGCTTCTATTCCCGTTGCGTTGCCATCAGGAATTGATTTGATTACATTCTGCAAGTTAGAAGTTACTTTAACTTCTTTTCCGACTGGCGTCCAATTAACAGCAGCATTCGCCGCAGCGGCGGCATCGACAGCCCCAAAGCCATACTCATAACTCACCAAAAGTCCCGCTTTATTCTGCACCCATTTTGGTTTACCTGCTGCATCTATGCCATTTGGGTTATTTTTCCGAGCAGTCTTGACCAAAATATGTTCGACATCGCGGCTCGTTAAGTTAGGATTCGCTTCCAACATCAAAGCATTCACTCCAGAAACCACTGGCGCAGCCGCAGAAGTTCCGCCAAAATCGTTAGCATAGCCACCTGGCCCATTTCCAAAAATATCTGTTGTTGTAATCCCTTGGAAGCTATTGGGATCGTTGCTGTCGGAGGCTGCTGAAACTAAAATTGCCGATCCGGGCGTACTGTAAGTGGCGTGATTTCCTGCTCGATCAATCGCAGCTACGGCGATCGCGTGGCGGGAACTTGCAAAACTGTTATAGTTGACATTTCCGTAGAAATTGCCCTCATTGCCACCAGCAAATACATAGATATTTCCCAGCCCATTTCGACCTTTGGTAACTCCACTTTCCAAGGCGTACAGAGCTAAAGGTTGCCGCTTCATATATTTCGGACCCCAACTGTTATTAAAAATATCGATCGACTGGTTGCGATTGAGTTGTCCCGGTTGCTTCCGAGGATCGAACAAAGCATCAGCAACCTGTTGTCCCAAGCGGTCAACCTCGTGATTGAGCGGATCTGTGTTACCAAATAGTCGCAGCCCTGCTAATTTCGCTTCTGGAGCCACACCCATAATCCCTCTACCGTTTTCACTGGCTGCAGCAATTCCTGCAACTGCGGTTCCGTGAGGGTTAGCAGTGTTAATTTGCAATGTCCAGCGTCTCAGAAGTTCTTCACTAAGCTGCTGCATTTCGTTTGCATCATACTCATCAGGGTTGGGATTCTTAAGTTCTAATCGCCAATTCCCACCTGCATAACTTCCATTAAATTGATTCAGAATGAAACTTTGGGAACTATTTCCAGTAAAATTAAGATCGGCTTTTTGCGTGAATTTCAAATCATCCCTCCCCGGCCACCACAATCTTCCACCATAGGAGGTATACCGATATAAAAGGCTGGACGCAGATGCATCAGGGCTGTACAGAGATACTTGCAACTCTTCAGGTTTGGGTAAATTAGGTGGCAGAGATTGACTTAAATCGAAGCTAGCATCAACACCTGTCACCATTCCTGTCAAATTCACAGGCATAGGGAAAGATATACTGTTCCAACTATTAACTTCGACATCGGAAAGATCCGCGACAAAGCTAGTTGTGGATGTTGGCGACGGATCGCTATCTCGATCTGTAAAATCCCAGCTCGAAGCAGGGTTATACCGACTTCTTAAATCTGGGTGATTGTATAGCAAACCATCATCAACAATCCCAACAGTTACACCCCTCCCCCGCACAGTTTGAGAAGTAGCAGGATTAACCACATCCCAAGCAGCGGGGAGATTTGCATTCCGTAAATTCCACTGATCGCTGTATAAAGTTTCCTGCGGTTCGTACAACAACCTCAAACTAACGGGCACCTGCGGGTAAGCATATTCTAATCCTGCAATTGTTGCTAGCTGAGCCGCCACCTCTTTCGGATCGGTTCCCTCTGGAAATTCCCAGATAAAAGTGTTGGGAATGTGACCGGTATCTCCCCGATCGATCGCGCCAACACTAGCTGCTAATTGTTCGGAAGACTGTCCGGGCGTGAGCCAAACAACCCACTCCTTTGTTTCCGCTAAAGCTTCTGGCGGGTAGCTGTCGAGATTTGCAGCACCAACGATCGCCAACTTGACATCATCGGAAAGCCCGCTTTCACCGGGATTAGTAATGAGGGCAAATTGTTCGGTCGCGACTTCGCTAGCACCACCGGATTTGTCATAGGCGATCGCCTTCAATTGATAGCGACCTGGTGTTAATTGGCTTAAATCGTAACTAAAGTTAAATCTACCCACACCATCACTATCGCTCTCAAACTGAGTTACATCATTCGCAATCTCAATTCTTTCGCCCCCTTCTTTCTGCAACCAAAAATCCACTCGATCGATGTCGCTCACGCCTTCAGCATCCGCAACCTTAGCACCGACAAAGCTAAGTTGTTCTCCGGTTGTATAGAGCGGATATATTTTGAATTGTAAATCGCTCGGCGCAGTATTAATCGAGAAGTTCGACATGACTTCAGTGCTGGCTGCACCGGATTTATCGTAGGCGATACCCCTGAATTTGTATTTACCCGCAGCCAACCCATTCAAAGTGTAATTGAACGTGGCCCAACGATCGTCAGCACTGTCGGAAGTAAAAGTGGTAGCGTCACTAATATCTGTCCATTCTCCCCCCTCTTTCTGCAACCAGAAATCTACTTTGGCTAAATTATCGGCTCCATTTGGATCAAAAATTTTGGCATTTGTTAACTGAATTGCCTCGTTTGGTTGATAAGTAGTTAGTAGGCTAAATTGCAATTTTTCTGGAGATTGGTTAATCGGAGTCGGAGAAGGTGTTGGCGTTGGAGTAGGTGTTGGTGTTGGAGTAACTGTAGCCTCCTTGACAGTAAAGCTTTTGAGTATCGTTTCGCTGGTAGCGCCTTCTAGGTCGTAGGCGATCGCTTTTACCTCGTACTTCCCTACACTTAAATCCGACAAAGAATAGCTAAAATTTCCCCACCCTTGGCTATCAGCAATGAAACTTTCAACATTACCAACGTTGAGCCATTCTCCGCCTTCCTTTTTTTGAAAAAATTCGACATTTTTAAGATTAGAAACACCCTCGGCATCGTAAACTTTACCACCCGTAAAGCTAATTTTTTCTCCTAATGTGTAAGTCGTTAAAGCCTCAAATTGTAAGTCTTGTGGTGCTGTATTTGTTGGAGTAGGCGTTGGAGTGGGTATTGGAGTGGGTGTTGGCGTTGGTGTAACTGTAGCCTCCTTGACAGTAAAGCTTTTGAGTATCGTCTCGCTGGTAGCGCCTTCTAGATCGTAGGCGATCGCCTTTACCTCGTAATTTCCTACACTTAATTCCGACAGAGAGTAGCTAAAATTTCCCCACCCTTGACTACTATCAGCCGTGAAAGTTTCCGCATTACCAACCTTCACCCATTCTCCGCTTTCCTTCCTTTGAGAAAACTCTACTTTGGTGAGGTCATCAACACCATCGGCATCGTAAACTTTACCGCCAGTAAAGCTGATTTTCTCTCCGGCTGTATAAGCAGTTAAAACATCAAATTGCAAGTTGTTTGGGGCTGTATTTACTACCGGAGTTGGTGTTGGAGGTGGAGTTGGAGTTGGAATCGGTGTTGGCGTTGGGGTAACTGTAGCCTCCTTGACAGTAAAGCTTTTGAGTATCGTCTCGCTGGTAGCGCCTTCTAGATCGTAGGCGATCGCCTTTACCTCGTAATTTCCTACACTTAACTCTGACAGAGAGTAGCTAAAATTTGCCCACCCTTGACTGTCAGCCGTGAAAGTTTCCGCATTACCAACCTCCACCCATTCTCCGCTTTCCTTCCTTTGAGAAAATTCTACTTTGGCGAGATTATCAACACCGTCGGCATCGTAAACTTTACCACCAGTAAAGCTGATTTCCTCTCCCACTGTATAAGCAGGTAACACATCAAATTGCAAGTTTTTTGGGGCGGTATTTACTACGGGAGTTGGAGTTGGTGTTGGTGTTGGTGTTGGTGTTGGTGTAACTGTAGCCTCCTTGACAGTGAAGCTTTTGAGTATCGTCTCGCTGGTATCACCTGCTGCATCGTAGGCGATCGCCTTTACCTGGTAATTCCCCGCACTCAAATCTGGCAGAGAGTAGCTAAAATTTGCCCACCCTTGACTATCAGCCGTGAAAGTTTCCGAATTACCAACCTTCACCCATTCTCCGCTTTCCTTCCTTTGGGAAAATTCTACTTTTTCGAGGTCATCAACACCGTCGGCATCGTAAACTTTCCCACCCGTAAAGCTGATTGTTTCTCCCACTTTATAAGCAGGTAACACAT
>NZ_JAUBSD010000120.1:0-16540 GCF_036704575.1 Microcoleus sp. K5-D4 | reverse complement strand
ATTATCATTATTACCAATTATATTTATTCACAAAGAGGTATTGACAAAATCTACTCCTGTCTAACTTGTTACCAATGCTCCTGGGATGCCTTGTTCTCTGCCTTGTGCGATGCCTTTTTCAATTCCCTTGAGCAAGACACCCTGCTGATCGAGAATAAACATTTCGTGTTCTTCTAAATATGCCAACTCCTCTGGATTCAAATTAGTTTCATTGGCAATCGCAAAGGCTTGCTGTATTTCCGATACTGTTTCCATTGTTGACGGCACTATTTCCAAGCGGGGAGCATTTTTCTTAAAATAAATCAACTTATCAGTCAAAGTTTCTAACTCATCCAATTGTTTATTTTATTTGGGCAATTAGATAAATATCAGTTCAATCTATGGATCGACATAATCAAATAAACTGTTTTTATCAGTAAACACAAAATGAGAAATTACTTCTTGGTCATTGTCAAACATTTCAACATCAGTAATTGTCAAAGCAATTATAGGTTTTAACTTAAAGTAACCTTGACCGCGAATCAGTTGAAAAGAGCGATCGCCCGACATCCACCCCAACCCTAGCTAACTACAGCCACCGCAGACTCTGGAACCTGAGAATGCTCCACCCGAAAAACATTCGCGCTCAAATTAGCAACCACTTGTTTCCCCTGCTGCGTCAGTTCCAAATAGCCGATCGCATCCTTCACATACCGATAAACCACATTCCAATAAAACTTCGGATAACCATCCCGCAACTCCCCCGGATTCTGATAGCCCAAAACCAGATTTTGCCCAGTCTCCTCAAACTCGTAAAACAGCGCCGCAATCTTTTGCAAATATCGTGGATCACTCAACTGACCAATTAAATCAGCAGCCCGAACTAAACCCGGGTAATTTACAATATCTTGATAATCTTCATCAGCAGGAACTGGGAAACGAGTCAGCTCAATATTACGCTTAACCAGCTCAGCATCAATCAGTTTGTGACTGCCAAAACGCTCGTCAATAAACATTTTTCCGCGATCGACATGATAAGGCATCAAACTAGCATCCGTCGCCCCCGGAGGCAGCGTTAATTTCAGGTCGCCTATTCCCGTCGCATAGAGTCCTAAATCTGTTCTATCTTGTCGGCAGACACCTTTAACATACCCGATATCGTGACAGAGCAAAGCAATGTGGAAGTGCAGCCAATCTTCGCAGGAAACACCCCCTTCGCGGATGTGCTTCCCACCCAGAATTGCTTGTCCCACCAAGGTTACTAAAATAGTGTGTTCGACATTGTGGTAAAGAGCATCGCTATTAGCAATATTTTCTAAAGCCATACTCGCCACCCAAGCAATAATCTCACCATAGTCAGATTTAAACCCACCGTAAGTGTGGCGGTAGCCTTCAATCAGGCGATTGACAAAAGCCTTAATCAGCAGTTCAGTTGCGTTAAACATATTCACTTCCCTGAGCCCACGTAGATTATTAAATTATTTTTATAGTTATTGTTTTTGTTGCTACCGTTTGATGTTATTTTTGGCTTAAGCGCCACGATTGATACCCACTCCTATCGACAGGCATCCATTGATATTATCAACAATTATGGCTTAAATTATGGCTCTCGCAACTACCAGAGCGACAGACCCCATAAATAATTGATATCAATGGGCGATCGAGGTATGACACCCCTCAATCAGCAGTACAGGGTTACATCTTCGCCGCATACCTCAGTCGATTTTAGATGTTAGATTTACTCCACAGATACATCTGGGAGTTGGAACTAGGAGCTAAAACTTGGGGTTGCTCACTACTCTTGTCGAAAACTTGTATCTGTTCTGGCTGACCCCACCCCAAAACGAGAGAGACCAACAGCTTAACCCAATTAATTCCTCATACACAGGATTAAGTTTGCACATAGGCAGTATATGGGAAAAATGGTGTCCCCATAACTAGATATCTCTCTCACAAGAACACCGGGCGAGTATAAGTTGGCACACCACTGAGTTACTGGTGGCTCTCCCACTGCAATACTATCGAGCCACTGTGGCACTTGTTGCAAGAGGCGATCGCAAAAAGTTAAGTTTTGGCACTGATTTTTCGGGAAAATACTTGTAGTCAAGTTCATGATTCATCTCAGTAATAATTACTAACAAAAACTTATGAGTCACTCGACTTAATCCTCAACGAAACCCACTGTTACTCCGGTGACGTGAATAAGTTTTATGGGTGACACTCACAGTCGCAAAATGTGATGCGAAGAGCTAGCATTTGTGATTTAAAACTAGCTAAAGTGTGAGACAGATCACGCCCTCTGTTGCATCCAGAATGTATATTTAGATAGATGGCAAGAAAATAAGACAGAATAAGTGGCAGCCCTCCCTCGCAGCTCCCCTCTCCCATCCTCTGCGATCTACTACTCTGTATACTTACTAATATAAGGTTTCAGGCAATGATTAAACAAAAACATAAATATGCCGACCTTGCTCAACTCCCCCACACAGATACCGTGCTGCAAAAACTCCCTGTAGAAGTTAAAGAATGGGCCCAAAGCTTGCCTTGGAACCAACGGCGCTATGTTTTGTCCCTCTGCTACATATTGTGTGCATCTACTCCCGACTTGCAAGCAGAATTTTTAGATAATTATACAGCCGACGGTTTAGTCTCAAAAATGTTTGAAGATGTAGATACTCTACACCGAGTCAAAGAGTATTTAATCAGATTTCGGGTCAAAAAACAATTAAACGAATCAGATTTAAGAAGCTACATCAAACAATTTTATATCCACTCAGCTCAACAATCGCGCCGAGAAACTGACCAATATTTAGAATCTGCACTCCGCTTCGTCTTGAGTACAGAAGAACGTAATAATGTTTTTAACTACATTTTGGGTTTTGAATTTATTAAAATTGTGTTTCAAATGAGCTGGTTGCAACACGAAAGATTAGCGAGATTGCAAAAAAATCAGTCGCAGTTTATTGAAACCTATATCAAGCCGATTCAACACGCACACAGAATTAATGGCATAATTCTCCCGAAAGATGAGAGAATCTTTTTTGCCAGACGCACCTATTACGTTCAACTACCTAACATTTCCTACAGAAGGCTAATTGAGTTAGTCATGGCAACTTTTACTACAGAAATGGTGAGTAATTGCGGATTTTCAATCAGTCGCCACTCTCAAGCTCTGCGTTTTGACTGCGATTACATTTATGATCCAGAACCAGAAGAAGAAAGATTTCCTACTGACTTGCAATTTATTCATTGACTTGACGCAGTAAGGTGTATCCTAAGTTACTTTTTACTCTTTATTTTTAGTTGAGCTTTGGGTACAGGAGAGTTTTTGAAGCATGGGAGTTGTAGTCTGCCGGTTAAAACTGAATTTTTCAGTAATATTTGATACCAAATAGGATGGCTGTATCAATTAACCCTCCGCTTGCATTTCTTCAATGTCAAACCAGCTAACTATCACTCCCGCTAGCGGAATTGCCAGAAATATACCTAAAAGTCCTGCTGATCTTGCTCCGACTAACAGTGCAAAAAATACCACTACCGGATTTAGGTTAAGGGAATTTTGCATCAGTCTCGGATGAATAAAGTTGTCTTGAATTTGCTGCAAAACAATGCAAGCTGCCAATACTTTTAAAGATAGCCACACATTTTGAGACAATACAATAAAACAAACTAAGCTAATCCCCAGCGTCGCTCCGATCCCTGGAACTAAATCAAACAATCCGATAATAAAGGCTAAAATTAAGGGAAATTTCACATCTAACAGCAGAAAAATTAAAAAACTTCCTGTTGTCAAAAATAACATTAATAGGATTTGTGCCTGAAAAAATCCTAAAAAATTTTTCTCTATGGTTACACTTAAACGCCTATGCAGGTGTCGAGGTATAAATTTGAGAACTAACAGCCACAGCCTCTCTCCATCAAGTAACATGAAAGAAGCCACTACCATAATTAATATTAAATTCAATAAATTGGTTAAAAATACTTGTAAAAAAGCAATACTCGATACAACTCCAGCCAAAGCTTGATTTCGCAGTTGTTCCTCAATAACTCGCAGGTTAACTTGCAGGTTTCTCGCCCGCAGGAATGCTTCGATGCGCTCGGACAGAGGCGCTAAAGCATTCACAAATTCAGTCATGCTGTCAATTAATTGCTGTCCTTGAGATAAAAGAGTGACGCCTACGGTGACGGTGAGACCGCCAAAAACTAAAATGGTGAGCAGGACAACGAAGGCGACAGCTAAACTTCGCGGTAAAAATCTCTGGAGAGTTCGCACCGGATAGTTGAGCAAAAAAGCCACGAGTGCAGCAATCGTGAAAACCGCCACTGCTGTTTCAAAGTAAGTTAAAAGTTGCAGTCCAGCCCAACCAGAAGCAAATAAAAGCAAAAACCGGACTAAGGCTAAATTGCTTAGCATATTCCAAAAATTGGGAGGGGTTCTTTCTTGCTCTTTCACAGGGATTTTTAGGGGTTAAGATTATAGCTCAAAAATATTGCAGAGCCCTCTTTTAGAATCGCACCCCAGATATATCTGCGGCTATCCCCCTCAAGGCAGAAAACCGATGTGGAACTGAGGCAGGAGTAGGTTCTATTCAGCATAAGTTTGATCGTCACGAATGCCGAAGGAAACAGGCCCGCGATCGAACAAACAGCCTTTTTGACTTTAAAACCGCCTCGGAAACTTTTTGTGATGGCAGTATTTGTCGCGGCAGCCCGATCGCAACTAACACACAAACGCTCAAACTTGCTAGGGCCGAAAAACCCGGTTTCAGTGTCAGTCGCGAAAAATTTCAACTCTGCCTCGTGGAAGATAGTATGAACAGGTCAATTTTTGGGATACTAGAAACTAGCACTCAACTTAGCTGAGGAACAAACGTGCTGCTATCAAAAGGCTTTGAAGTAGAAATGTATACCGGCACTCCCGAAGGTGAGGTTGTCGGTCTCTCCGATCGCATAGTCGCCGATCTAGAGGGATTTGTCCGGGAGCCTGATAGCCGCAATGTGGAGTACACGACCGCCCCGCTGTGCAGCTACGATCGCCTGCTGTGCGCCTTAGTCAAGCCACGAGTTCGGCTGCGCGAGTATTTAAAACAATTGGGCGACTATACCTTGCTGCCGGGAAGTACCTTGTCTCTCGGAGGGAGCGATCGATTTTACAGATCCGATCCCAACAACCCCTACCACACCTACATCGAGCAAACCTACGGCACCAAAGTCGTCACCGCCAGCATTCACATCAACATCGGCATCTCCCAACCAGAAATGCTGATGCGCGCCATCCGCCTCGCCCGCGTAGAAGCACCCCTATACCTTGCCTTGAGCGCCTCTTCCCCCTTCCTCGACGGCGAAGTCACGGGCTATCATTCCACTCGGTGGGGTTTGTTTCCCAAAACTCCCGCCATCGTCCCCCTGTTTGAAAGTCACAAGCATTACATTCAGTGGACTGAAGAACAGCTAGAACTCGGCACCATGCAAAACGTCCGCCATTTGTGGTCTGCCGTGCGACCAAATGGCGATCGTCGCCCCTACTGTCTCAACCGCCTCGAACTGAGAATTTGCGACCTCGAAGTCAATCCTCTGGCTTTGTTGGCCATCACTGCCTTACTAGAAGCTCGCATTTGGCAGATGATGGAAGACCCCAGCTTAGACCCCTTAGAACTCAGCACCTTACCGGCGGCCACCCGCAACCAAGACTTAGTTGCTCTCACAGACGCCAACGAAATTGCTGCATCCCGGCAAAGTTTGGATGCTCCACTAACCCACTGGCAAGACGGCAGGACTATTCTGGCACGAGATTGGATTGAGGAAATTTACCGCGAAGTGTGGCCTATCGCCAAAAAACGCGGCTTTAGTTGCTTTCTCTCGCCACTCAAAAAGATTCTCCGGGAAGGCAACACGGCCCAGCAGTGGTTGAAGCTACACGAGGGCGGTTCGGACACCCGCAGTATTATTCTGCAAGGGATTCAGGGGATGGCTCACCAAGAATGGGAGCTAGAAGACAACTTGTGCGCCCAGTTAGTTGCCTGAAGTACCCGCCGTTATTATAACGGGGGCTTTCACTAGCCCCCTGGCTATGCGTACTCAGCCAATACAAATAGCCCGCACTTCCCGGTCAAAAGTTGCAGAGCGACTCCCAAAAACAAATCAGAATATTTAATCAATGGAGTTCGACAAAGGTTATAAATAAAAGCTATAAGGTATATCTACCTGTGGGTGGTTTTATAAATTTCCCAATAGCTGTATTGTTCGCTTTTAATTAGCTTCATGCCCCAACTTGTCTTGATTCACCCGCAAATCCCCCCAAATACTGGCAATATCGCCCGCACTTGCGCTGCCACAGGCACAGAACTGCATTTAGTGGGCCCGCTGGGGTTTGAAATTAGCGATCGCTACCTGAAACGGGCAGGCTTAGATTACTGGCCCTACGTCAACCTCCACTGCCACGAAGACTTAGCGGCTTTTCAGGCCTATCGGGAGCAGCGCGGGGGACGATCGATCGGATTCAGCACTGGCGGGCGATGCAATTACGCGCAATTCCAATTTCAGCCCAACGACTGGCTGATGTTTGGCTCGGAAACTGTAGGCATTCCCCAATTCGTCTTGGATGCCTGCGACGCCACACTTTTTATTCCGATGAGCCAGCCTGGAGTCAGGAGTTTGAACCTCTCCGTCAGCGCCACTGTGGGTTTATTTGAGGCTAAACGACAGTTGGGAGAGCTGGGATAAATCATTATCAACACATAAATATATAGATATTTAATAGCTGGCGGAGGCTGCCAAATCTCCATTTAAGTATAAGAAATTTGTATCAAAGGGGTGAAAATCTAGATAGCCGACATTAATATATTTTATTCATTCAAAAACAGATTGTTATCAGCAACACCAAATTACTCCCAAGATGATTCAGCAACAAAAACAGAGGATTTTAGCGATTTAGGGCGTGAGCGAGTACCAGCTTGGGTCTGAACACTATATCTAGTAAATATACGGTTGTAGGTTGTCCGGAAATTAGCCTAAAGTCTGATAATAGGTGAGAGTTCAGAGCCTTACCGGAACGAAGATTTTATGTATTCGTTCCAGCTATTGCGGTGTAAGGCTTGTGGGGTTAATTGCAGCAGGTTTGACCGAGAATTTTAAAATTTATGACGGTTTGAGCTTGTCTAAATTAAAAAAGCAAGGTAATCTGGCCTAAGCATGATAGCTGTCAACAATCAGAATATTTTTGCTTGTTGATTTAAACTCAGCGTCATGCGATCCCCTTGAGTGTTTCCAAGGACAGTTAGCGCTTCTCAGTAGGAGGTCGTTTTTTTGAAACGAACATATCCCCAAATTAAGCCTGTTCAGGCTAGTGAAATCGACAGAGACGGTTCTGCGGAACCATCCAAACAGACAACGCTCAGCACAGGCAGAGTTCGCTCTCTCGCCACAATCGGGCTGGCAATATCGGTAGGTGCTTCTGGCATCCTGCTACCGAGAAATGGAGACAGCGCTCGCGCGTCTGAACTCGCACCGACATCAGAATCCACCGCTGAAGTACAGCCAGTATCGGCCAACGGGTCCGCTACGTCCGCACAAGTTGACGGTTCCAAGGCCCAACAGCCCGGAACACCTTCTGAGCCGGCGACGGTTAAGGTGCAGGAGGGGCAAAGCCTTTGGGAGCTTTCTCGGGATTATGAAGTTGAACCGTTGGTACTAGCAACTGCCAACGACATCCAACCCGACACCATACTCCAAGTTGGCCAACAGCTCAGAATTCCGACTGCGACGGAAGCCACACCACAACAGAACGCCGGCTATAGCACATCGGCTTCGCTAGAGCGCGCAGCGACGGTCAATCCCGAACAAGAGTTAAATCTGACTGGCTCCGAGCCATTGGATAGTGCAGCCATGACAGCGCTGCCATCAACTGCAGCGACCCCGCTGGTTACGACGGTACCGGAACAAAGTTCGATCGAGATCCCGAATGCAGACGGGGCGATCGACAGTTTGAAAAAACAGGAAAACCGCACCACAGAATCGGGTCGAACTATGTTCGGGTCGGAGGGGGGAGCAACTTTATCTACACCTGCGGCATTTTTGCCCGAGTCAGCACCGACGCTGACCTCCCCCGGATATGCAACTGGGACAACTATTCCTGACCTCGATGCCACACCTGTAATTCCCAATTCCGGGGGAGGTCAAGCAGCATCGCCCGATCGAGCATTCGAGTCAATTGAACAGTCTTTGGCAACACCCAGTTTGCCCTCGGCTGTGCTAGTCCCCCCTGCGGGAAGTACCGCCGCGCCGGCTGAGGTTCTCTACAGCGTGCGTCCGGGAGATACGGTAGATGCGATCGCCAAAGGTCACGGCGTATCGCCCAAAGATCTGATCTCCGTCAACAAGCTCGGCAACCCCAACTTGCTGAATGTCAATCAACGCCTCAAAATTCCCCAAGTTGGATTTAAAAATCCAGGGGTGGAGGTGGCAGCATCTTATTCTGCCTCCAACTCTACATCTGTCTGGGCAGCGAGTTCGGTTCCCGCATCTTTGAACCCCAGCTCGTCTACCTCGGAAATAGCAGGTGCTGGCGTTGCAGTACCCGCGCCCAAAGTGCCTGTTGTATCTCCCCTGGAGAACATGGAAGGTCTGAACAATATTTCAGCGCCGATGGTTCCCCAAATTAACAGCATTCCGCTCACTCAAGTTTCCCAAACGATTCGCGATCCAGGGAAGCTGGCTCTTCAAGGCGAACCAACATTTACAGGTGCAGTTGACACCAGTGCCCTGCCTGGGCCAGCCAGTGCAACTCCTACCGCCATCGCTACGGGAGAATACCCGCAGCCGCTCAGCTTCGTGGCAAATACTAGCGCTCAGGGTTCAAATGCCGATCCAACTAGCGCTTTACCAGAGTCGAATTCGGAGGCTCTCCCTACCGCAGAAGCTCTCAACCCTTATTCCGAACGATTGAGGGCAGAAGTTGTCCGGCTGCGAGAGGAATATCGTGCCTCGCGCAATTCGATCGGCCCCAATGCGGTGTCCCTGGCTCCAAATGACGGGTCCTCGGTCAACCCGTCTGAGGATATGCCAAGTGTCAATCCATATCTTTACACCCCCGACTATACTGAGGCGGTGCAGAATGAAATCAGCAGACCGCCATCGAGAGCGTGGTCTGAACAGGTTCAGAAGCAGCAGCAAGAGCGTTTAGACCCCGCTCGCGCAGCGGAACTGCAACCGATCAACCTGACGCCGACCTCTGCTGGGCAGCAGCCTGTGGTAGCAACTGCTCCTTTGGGAGCCGACGGTTACGATCCCCTAAGCAACCCGTCTTTGGGACGCATGGTTTCTCCAGAACTGCCTCCGCTTTCTAGCCCTGATACCTATCTGCCTAACGGCAAACAACAGTCGGCTAAGGGGTTTATTTGGCCGTCTAAGGGCGTTCTTACTTCTGGCTACGGCTGGCGGTGGGGACGGATGCACAAAGGAATTGATATTGCAGGGCCGATCGGCACGCCAATTGTGGCAGCATCAGACGGGGTGGTTACCTATGCTCAGTGGAACGACGGCGGCTACGGGTATCTCGTGGAAATTACCCATCCTGACGGCACTGAGACTGTCTATGCCCACAACAGCAGAATTTTGGTGCAAAAGGGTCAGAGAGTCGCTCAAGGGGAACAGATTTCAGAAATGGGCAGCACTGGCTTCAGTACCGGGCCGCACTTGCACTTTGAAATTCATCCCGCCGGACAGGGTGCTATCAACCCCATGGCTTTACTGCCCGACGATGCGTCCAGCGCTTCTCGGTAACGACTGGTCGGAAGTTATGGGTTTTGAATGATTACCAAAACTCATAACTTTTACGGTCAACTATTAGAAATACTGTTGTTTTAAAGCAAGACATAGCTAGCCCTACCGTGCTACGATAGTAAATCGTGAAGTAGATTTGGCTCAGTGGCGCAGTGGTTAGCGCAGGGGACTCATAAGCCCAAGGTCGCAGGTTCAAATCCCGCCTGAGCCATTATTTAATCAAAAAAACTGCGCTCTCAAATTTGAGAGCGTTTTTTTTGATTGAGCGAGAAGATACTTGTAGTCGTTATGAGTATGATATATTTGTAACAGTTCGTAAAAAAGGAAACAAAATCTATGACCAGTGAATGCCTCCGGGTTGGTCAAGCTGCACCCGATTTCGCAGCCACAGCCGTAGTGGATCAGGAATTCAAGACTGTTAAACTGTCAGACTATAAAGGCAAAAAGTATGTAGTCCTGTTCTTCTACCCCTTGGACTTCACCTTTGTGTGCCCGACTGAGATTACAGCATTTAGCGATCGCTTCGAGGACTTCAAGAAAATCGATACCGAAATCCTCGGCGTATCCGTTGACAGCGAATTCTCCCACCTCGCTTGGATACAAACAGACCGCAAATCAGGCGGTGTCGGCGACCTCAACTATCCCTTAGTTGCTGACCTCAAAAAAACAATTAGTTCAGACTACAACGTCCTCGACCCAGAAGCAGGCGTTGCCCTCAGAGGTCTGTTCATCATCGACAAAGAAGGCATCATCCAACACTCTACTATCAACAATCTTGCCTTCGGCCGCAACGTGGACGAAACTCTCCGCACTCTGCAAGCTATCCAACACGTCCAGTCTCACCCCGATGAAGTTTGTCCCGCCGGCTGGCAGCCCGGTGACAAGACTATGACTCCCGATCCAGTCAAGTCTAAGGTATTCTTTGCTGCGGTTTAAGCACATTATATTTGTACGGACACGGCGCTGCCGTGTCCGTACCCGCAGAGGCATTTATTTAACCGGATTTTTAATTACCAATTAGCAATTAGCAATTACCCAATTAGGAAATATGCTGACTTCTACTAATTTTAGCGGCTTGTTAAATGAGCGGTTTTTCCAAAATTTATTGCCTGTTCCGGCGAGTAATGTTCTGAAGCTGGGACAGATGACGCCCGACT
This sequence comes from Microcoleus sp. K5-D4, assembly GCF_036704575.1. Taxonomy (NCBI): domain Bacteria; kingdom Bacillati; phylum Cyanobacteriota; class Cyanophyceae; order Oscillatoriales; family Microcoleaceae; genus Microcoleus; species Microcoleus sp. K5-D4. Next base: position 5,624 of record NZ_JAUBSD010000120.1, on the reverse strand, counting down.
TTGAATTGCCGGATATTAATAATGGCAAATTGGTGCGGCTGTCGAATTATCGGGGCGATAAGCCGGTAGTTCTGGCTTTTACGCGGATTTTTACTGAAAAGCAATATTGCCCTTTCTGTTTTCCTCACATTAAAGCTTTGAATGAAAACTGGGAAAAATTTGCCGATCGCAATATAGAATTATTGATGGTTGCCAGTACCGACGATCGCCAAAGCCAAATTGTGGTTAGAGATTTAGGCTTGAAAATGCCTCTGCTTTCTGATCCAGGCTGTCAAGTTTTTCGGGCTTATCAAGTCGGTCAGGCTTTAGGTGCTCCTTTGCCGGCTCAGTTTGTTTTGGGTGCAGATGGAAAACTCATCTTCAAACATTTGTTTTCTTTCATAGACCACAATGCTAGTGTGGACACTTTGTTGAAATATGTCGATCAGTAAGGAAACCGCTGCTGTGTCCTAATTTGGAGTTTTTCACCGCTGATGGACGCTCGTTTACGCCCATCAGCGGGATTTTTGCACCGTTTGACACTGGCTGCGACAGATCTTTAGTTATAAATACTTATTGTGCCAATTGCGATGGCGGAATGTTGCCATGTTGGCTCGACATTAATCTAGGCTATAGCTTGAAGGTACTTAGTACAAGTTTAAGCCAATGTCGTCTCCCAAAGATCGATCGAGCAAAATTGAATTGAGCGTCTTAGCGTCGCATCCTGAGTTGTTGACAGGTTTAGATGCGTGGCTGCGGCTAGGTTTACTTTCGCCCGCTGAGGTTGAGGAATTGTGCGGGCAGTATTTAGTCTGCCCACTCAGAGATCCCGCTGTAGACCTTTCTGAAATTGAGAACCCGCCAGCTCCTATTGCCGAGCCAAAAGTACCTGCCTTATCAACGCCTCAAGCATTACCTAGCAGCAGAGAAAGCGTTGCTAGACCCACAGAAACTACTCAAACCCCTAATTTTATAGCTCAAATTTTGCACTCGCTAATGGCAGAAATTAGCGTGGTGTGGCTGTTGTTTTTAGGAGTGTTCATGGTAGTTGTCTCCTCTGGAGTCTTAGCTGCCAGTCAGTGGGAAAGATTTCCTGCAGCCGGACAATATGGAGTTTTATTAGCTTATACTTTAACCTTTTGGGCGATTAGCAGTTGGGCAAACAGACAGCATAATTTGCACTTGACTGCTCAAACTTTGCAAGAAGTGACCCTGTTGCTAGTGCCGATCAATTTTTGGGCAATGGATACTTTTGGATTGTGGCGGTATCCTTGGGATTGGGCGGTAGCAATCGCAGCGGCACTTATTTTGACTTGGATAACTGCCCGGATTATAAAAGATCAATATCAAAGCTTTTCAGGAAAAAACATCACTCGCTCGATCGCCCTAAATCACTTGGGATTGAGTTATTTGCACTGGGGGTGGGCAGTGGCCGGCTTTTCCCTGGCTGCGGTTTATGTGGGTACAGTGGGAACTGCTGCTACTACAGTTTATCAAGTTCAGCAACAACGATTGCAATCTATCCAACGTGGGGGAAATACTGAAACATTCCCCGCTGCTTTCAGTTTAAGCCGAGATTTTTTGACTTACAAAAAAGCTGCTTTAGTAGCTTATTCATTAGGAATTTTACTGGGTAGAGCGATATTTGTCAAGGATGTAAATATCGCTGAAATGGGTTTAGCTTTGGCGATTTGTGGCGTGCTTTTAGCATGGCTAGATTGGCAGCAACCCCTGCCATCTGGGACTATTGAAAACAATATATCCGACCAGCCAAATCCCAGCAATTTTTTTAAATGGCAATTAGCGGGAATGGGTTTGTTGGGTTTGGGATGGCTGGTTTGTTTTCGCGACATTCCGCTACAGGCGATCGCCGTTAGCGGATTGGCTGTTTGGTTTTTTTATAACCGTTTAGTGCGGTTTTGGCAAGAGTTTGATTTGCTAATGCTGGAGGCGGTGGGACTTCAGAGTATTTGGCTGTTTTGGCGAGTGCTTCCTTTAGGGATTAGAACACAAGTTGTGGCATTTTTAGCTCAGCTTACAAACTCTCAGGAAACTCCTTGGGCTTTTTGGGGTGTTCTGCTGTTGCCTTATTTAATTTTAATGGTAAGTGCAGCGCAGTGGCTCTACCGCAAGCGAAAGTTTCAACTTGCCAGTTTTGGCGAAAACCTTGCTCTGGGTTTGGGGAGTGCTTTAACTATTATTAGTTTTGTCAATCCGTTTTGGCGATCGCTCAATTTATTAGTCTCTGCTTTAATTTTAGGTTGGATCACTTGGAAATACCTAATTCCCGATAATTCCCGGCGAGTTTCCATGCCGACTTTTGCGGCTGAACAACCGGGAAATCCGGCAATTTTGCTTCCCATAACTCACATTATTGGTTTAGGCGCGATCGCTTCGGCAATTGACTTATTTTTTCCCAACCAGCCACCCAATATTTGGTCTGCAATATTATTGATTTTTATGGCGGCTGAGTGGGTATTTTTTGTCTGGATGAAAGCGGCGAATTTTCGAGAAAATTCTGGGTTTTTCCGCTGGCATCCTGCATGGTTCCAAAGTTCCTGGTATCTAGGCTTAGTATTAGCAGGATTTAGCTTTGTCTTGTTGCAAAATTATTTGATTGCGGGTACTGCAACTTATCGCCCTCAGTGGAGTTTGCTATGGCTGGCGACTCCTTTGGCTTTGACTGCTGTTGCTAAATATACTGAGGTACCTCACAAACGAGTTGCCAGTACCTTTAGTGCGATCGCCCTAATATTTGCACAATTTCTAATTTTTACTTTTCCGGGATATCGGTTAATTGGTTTTGGTTTGGCTGCCGGATTAATGTTGGTCAATACTTACTATTTAGTAGAGCTACCAGCGGCTGTGATTGGAGTGGGGTTTGGCTTGAGTTTCGTAGCTGCCGCGATCGCTCGATTAGGTTTTGTGTCGGGTTGGGATTGGGGAATTGCCGGGGCGATCGCTCTTTTGTGTATGTGGTTGGTTCGCAGCATGATTGTTCGTTTTTCCAGGGGTCTACCTGAGCCTTCTCAATTAGCTGAAATTTACGATCGAGCTTTAGATGGATGGGCAATCTTACTGGCAGGCTTGCTGTTAACAACTATTACTTTTTATTCCTATGAACTCTACGCAGACAGTACCTTGAGTTTTCCACCATCTGCTGAAGTTTTGGCTGCTATTTTGGTGATAATGGCTGCGATTATTTTCCGAAGTTTACGTCAACTTTCCCCTCTGGCAATTTATGCTCTGGCTTGGAGTTTGGAGTTGTTGACAGCAGTGGGTTTGAGTTTTGTCGATCGCACTACGATTAATTTAGCAGTTGCTAATATCGCTCTGGGATTGTTTACTCAATTATTGGGTGATGTGTGGCGGCGCCGCCACCCCGATCCAACAATTTTACCTAGCATTGATTTTATACCTTTGGTATATGGGGTATTGGGTTTAACTTTTCGATCGCACACTTTGACGAATTGGACTGGTTTAACTGTGTTGGGTGCGTCTTTAATTGCGATCGGCATTGGTAGGCGGGAACCAGAATTCAAACCTTTGGTTTATTTAGGATTAATTGGCGTGTCCCTTGCTGCTTACGAATCGCTACTCTATCAACTTTTTCAAACACCAGGAGGAGCTTTTGGCGACGGCTTAATTGTCCTGGCCACTCTCGGCACAACTTTAACATATATTTATCGCATTTTATCTCCTTGGCTCAGCAATTATTTACATTTAACTAATGCAGAGTTAAAAATATTTGCTCACCTGCATTGGGTTTTGAGCAGTTTGCTGCTGATTTGGGCTTCGGCCGATGATATTAAGTCCGGCCTAAGTTTAGGATTAGTTACTGGTGGTTTATTAGTTCAATATGCTTTCTTGCAAGGGCGAAATAATCTCGATCGCCAATGGGCAGAAATTTGGATTTACTTAGGTTGGCTAGAAGCCTTTGGCATCCGGCTTTACTGGATCAATACACCTTTAGTTAAGTATATTTCCGGGCCGCTGGGGCCTTGGAAAGTTGCCTTCGCTTCCCTATTAGCCTATTTCATTTACATTTTGCCTTGGGACAACTGGGGTTGGTCAAAAAAACCTTGGCAGGTAATTGCTTCGGTGATTCCAATAATTACTATTTTGGAAAGTCCGTATAAGTTTTATCCGATTAGCTTGCTGATAGCTGCCGCCTTCTATGTTTTCCTAGCTTGGGAAAGGCAGGAAGTCCGTTTTACCTATGTGAGTGCGGCGATAATTGACTGGATAATGCTGCGGTGGTTCTGGCAAATAGGATTGACTCAGGCAGAGTTTTATGTTACTCCTTTAGCACTTTATTTACTTTACATTATTCAGTTCGATCGCACTCTCAAATTACCAGCACAAAAACCGCTGCGCCACACTCTGCGAATGCTCGCAACTGCGCTGATTTGCGGGATGCCTCTTTTGACTCAGCAAAGCCACGGTTTAGTTGCAGGAGCTTTTAGTTTAGTGGCGATTGCAGCCGGTTTGGCGCTGCGAGTTCGGGCGTTTTTGTTTGTGGGAACGGCTGTATTTTTAATCAATGTTTTCTATCAATTGGTGGTTCTGATTTTCGATTATCCGCTGATTAAATGGGCGATTGGTTTGGCTTTTGGGATTGTGTTTATCTGGATTGCTGCTACTTTTGAAACTCGGCGCGATCGCATTTCTGCTTTGGTGCAGCATTGGGTTGTGCAATTGCAATCCTGGGATTAGATTAAGTGCTTGTAAGGCGGGGAATGCCTGCCCTACTGAAGCACGACTGTTCGATGTAGTATAATCACATTATTAAACCTGGGTCGCAGACAAAAAATCCAATATTCCTGTACGAACAATGATGACAACTCAGTTAATTAAGCGGTTATTTACAGTCAAAGAATATCATCATATGATTGAAGCTGGCATCTTGACAAAAGATGATAAAGTTGAATTAATTCGAGGAGAAATTGTCCAAATGGCCGCCGTCGGTAGAAGACATACATCTCATGTCAAGCGTCTGACAGAGTTATTCTATACTCGCTTATTATCGAGAGTAACCATTGGAGTTCAAGATCCGGTAGAATTGGACGATCACTCCGAACCTGAACCGGATATTTCCTTGCTGCGACGGCGCGATGATTTTTACGAATCGGGACATCCTCAGTCTGAGGATATTTTACTCATTGTGGAAGTAGCGGATGCAACCGCTGAAACTGACAGAAATATCAAAATTCCTCTTTATGCCGAAGACAATATTGTAGAAGTTTGGCTGGTTGATATTAACGAGCAATGTGTAGTAGTTTATCGCGAACCTTCTCCCTCGGGATACCAAAATATTCAAAGATTCCAGCGGGGTCAGACTTTATCGATTCTAGCTTTTCCCGATATAGAAATTGCTGTAGATAATGTGTTGGGATAAAAAAGCCAAAACTCATACGATTTTAGATTTTAGATTTTAGATTTTAGATTGGGGAATCACTTATTATATAAGGATTTGGAGCTTGCCTAAAGTTGCTTTTTTTTAACTGGTTTTATTTAATTAAAAACCCGGTTTCTTAGAGAAACCGGGTTTTTAATCAACAGTATTTATCCTGGGGGGGTGACAAAGATGCCTAAGAGATAGACCGAATCAGGGTTGCAGCCCGCATACCTTGTTGGTAAAAGCG
>NZ_JAUBSD010000119.1:0-16647 GCF_036704575.1 Microcoleus sp. K5-D4 | reverse complement strand
CAGAACCAATTTTTCTTTGAGACATCTTCTCAAACCCCCTTGACAACTGCCATACAAGCTTAACTTGTTACCAATGGCCAGCCCCAGCCAGCATCCTCGTAAACTCGGACAAAGTAACCGTTGTGCCAGTATCGGGCATCTCTTGAAAGGAGTTTCAGAATCATTCTTTTGCCCCTCCAAGTAGCTTGGCTTGAATCGCTGCAATCCTTTCGGTGGCGCGATTCTCAGCTTTTTGCAAACCGACCCCTAGCTTGGCATATCCAGGAGCCAAGCCGAGCAGGTGTTTCGCCAACCCCACATCAGCTTGTTTTTTTGTAAGTTCTACAGTAGCAACCACTTTCTGATGCTTGCGGTACGCCTTGTGTACTGCGCCATCCGCTTCTTCAATCTGGCTCGTGGCCTTGAGGTATTTTTTCGTGTAACGAGCGCCCTCGACTTTTTCCTTCGCCAATTTCTTTCGCTCGTCGGCTTCCTCTTTGCTGTAGTAGCGCGGGGCCTCGATTATTGCGGCTGTGCGGATAGATGCAAAGTTACCGGGGTTGAGCGGTGTAATTGCCCCCGCATCAGTTGGGGCAGCTAGTTTCTCAGATTTACTCGTGATGGCGTCAGAGATTTCGCCGCCAAATAGTTTTGTCATCATGCCCATTATTTTGCTCCGATTTGAATGTTTACGCGGACTGGGGGAAAAAGATTTAGGGGGTTGATTTGTTGCCACATGGACATTGCCAGCACAAACACTCCCGCCGATGCGAGTACGAGGGCGATGAGTTGCCCTAAATCAACCCAGTCTAAAAAAGTGGAATTCTGGCGGGTGAAACCGCACACAGGGAATGAACCATCGTTAGTCCAGTTAAGGGCGTCTACACTGTCTACATCTTTTGTATCAAGCGGTTCGGCTGTTCTGTCTACAGTGTCTAGCACTGTGTCTAGTGGTATGTCTAGCAGGGTGTCTAGCGACTCACCGTCAACGAGGTACAGTTCTAGCAGCGCTTCCCATGTAGCAGTTTTGCTAAGTTTTCCAAACTGTCTGGCGTCTTCATTGGTGAAACCACGCCCAAAGGCGATCGCCCTGAGTCTGTCAATGCGACGGTAGTTGATGGCGGGCTCAGTCATGGCTAGCAAGCCTCAAATCACCGCCGATTACCAGATGTCCATCAAAACAGGGGTACACAAAATCCGGGCCTTCGCCAGAAGTCCAATCAATTAGGTAAGCCCACTCTTGTTGACGCGGATGCCAGCAAACTCCAACGACTTTACCAAATTCGACACACTCTTTATCAAACTCATTGAGCCAGTGGTCGGAAACCTTGTCTCCGATAAGAAATTTGGGACGGGGAAGTTCAGCAAAGATTGCCGATGAAAAGACGAATCGGTACAGACTGCTATTTGAGCGCTTTCGATTTTCGCGGCGAGCCAAATCTCTCCAACCGATTTTTTGTCCGATTTTTCGGACACGAGATTGCGTTAAGAATTGCGATCGTCCGTCAGGACAATCGTCTGAAAGTGCCATAATTATTGAGCTCCAAGCGTTGTAAGAGAACGGTTGGGGAAGTCGTGGTTAGTTCGGTGTGCCAACACCGCTCTACCGCGCATCAATCTTCCTTAGTTACTCACGATTGCAGACTTACAGTTCCTTGTCAACATAGAGAATGTAAAGTTTTGTTTCAAATTATTCGGCTAGCAACTCCATAACTTCATCAGGCGTAATGCCGTAAATAGCGGCTAGCAGTTTGATACTTTTCACATCACCACCTAACTGCTTAAGAACCTGAATTGCACTCCCTAAAGGAATAGCTTCCTTTGTGGATTGAGTTAACAAATCAATTGTTGTCTCAGTGTTAGCGCGACGCTTGTAAACAGTTTCATTCATCTGTGGTGAATGCCCCAGACTTTTAGCTCTTGTTTCTTGAGACATTCCAGCCATTTGACCACTTAGATTAGCTAGATGGCGTAAAGCATGGGTTTGAGTAAAACCTTTATTCCACCTTCTTAAAATATTTTGTGCGCGGTCACTATACAGTCCAGCAATTGTTTTCGGATTGCTTGATAACGTTCCAATCTCAGGTAATTTACCTGACTTAATTTCTAAGCACTCAATCAAGTCAGGATGAGTAGGGGGAAGCATCGGCACACACAGTCGGTAGCCCGTTTTGGTTGTCGTGTCGAGTAAGGTCTTGTCACCAACTACAGCAATCATCTTTATGTTGTTTGGCTCAATCAGTGCTGGGATAATAACGCCATCCTTTGTTTTAAAAGGCTTGTCAATATTCTGAACAGCAAACACCTCGTGAACCCGAAAGCCGTACACCATCTGCATCGAGAATACCCACAGCCACCGTTTGCGTGATTCCAGATGGTATCGCTTATCATCTGAGACACTGAGAACCTGAATGCGAAGCTTGAGGAAATCATCGACTGACAAGGTTTGAAGGTCTTCCCGAAATTCTGTTTGCGTACCGTCAATTTCTTTAAGCCTACACAACAATTCAGTATCGCCAATAGTCTCAGCTAGTTTTTTCATGGCACACAAGCAGTTCTTAAAGCATTTAGTTCCTGGCTTCTTAATGTGAATGACAGACAAAATATCTACTGAGTTTATAATTGCGTCCCTGGGCAACAGTTTGAAATATTGCCCGTAAACACATCCCCAGGAGCTTTGATGGCTAGCATTATTCCTGTCACGTTGTTGACGGCGTTTAGTGCGTCCTTCCCAGTATTCTTTTTCTACTTTTGCTATCGCCTCACCAAACGTCATCAAATCATTTTTGATGACGTTTTTATCCAAAATAACATCATCATACCAGGCTAAAAATCGGCTCTCGCTAGAGAATGATTGCAACGCGCTAGCAACTAGATGAGCTTTCCTCAGAGCGTCAGTGATACCTTGCATCGTCAGGTAGCACCCACAGGTTTTGTTGACACGCTTGTCACCTAACTTGAATTGCAGCGTTATGTAACCACCGCTAGCCTTCCTGTCTCTTTTTAGCCCTACGCCCTTGGGACATTCTTTCTGTGCTTGTTGGAAGTAATCTAGAATCCGCTCGTAGCCAACAAGGTAGTCTGCGCTGGTACTTACCGTGACAGGATTAGACTTTTCGCTCATCTTTCGCTCCCTACTCTGACAGTGCTGAGTTTGACTCATGCACTCAGCCTACAGCAAGTCGCTCAGTGTTCGCTCAAATCAAAAACAGGACTTTCAGAGTGGGTGCAAAAAATGGCTAGAACGACGGAAAATCGTAATTCTAGAGCGAGGCTTTGATTCAAATCCCTCCGTGCTCATTTAAATTTATCAAATGACTGATTTTGAGAGACCGGGGACAAATTTTTGTCCTCGGTCTCAACTATTTTGATTTAAGCGTCAGTGTCAAAAATCGAATCGCCACTGTAGTCGCAGGTCGCGGACTGATTGCGCCCCAGCTGCTTGGCACGGTAGAGTGAACGATCGGCGAGCGCAATCAAGTCAGCCGATGATAGTTCCGAAATCGGAATCAAGTTGGCGATACCCATACTAATAGTAACTACATCGCTCACATCAGAGGTTTTGTGAGGAATATGTAAAGCTTGAATAGCAGCGTGAATCCGTTGGGCCACCGAACTCGCTCCTTCAATATCTGTATTTGGCAAAATGATGCCAAATTCTTCTCCGCCGTAACGCGCCACTAAATCCGCCGGACGGTACACTACCTCTTGCACCGTCTGAGCAAGTTTGAACAGACAACTATCCCCCATTTGATGACCGTAGCAATCATTATAACGTTTGAAATAATCCACATCAAACAACAAAAGAGAAATAGGTTTTTGTTCCCGGTATAGCCGCTGCCATTCATGCTCTAAGCGGTCATTAAAACAGCGGCGATTAGCAATTTGAGTCAACCCATCAATATTTACCACTTGTTCTAAGAGGTGAGTAGCGCGGGCTAGTTCTTCGTTAGAGAGTGCCAGTTGTTGATTAATTTCTCTCATCCGCGCTTGGGCCTGCTGCCTTTCTGCCAATTCCTTCTGCAACTTATGAAAAATATCCGCTTGTTTAATGGCGATCGCTAACTGATTAGCAATCTGTTTAACAAGGTCAACTTCCAATTCTTCCCATTGCCGAGGTGCAGAACATTGATGAATACATAACAACCCCCACAAATCTTGTCCATTGAGCAACGGCGCCACTAAATTAGCCCGAACCGGAAATTGTTTCCAAAGAGCGCGGTAACAGTGTTGAAGGTCAATATTATTGATATTTTCAACTACCTGCATTCTCCATTCTTGATATGAATCAGGATCTTGTTCACCACCACACTGGTCGTTAAATTGATTTTTGCTTACCAATTTACATCCTTCGCCTACGGATTCTGAGACAAACTCACCATATCCAAAATTACTGTCAGGATCGAACTTAAATATGCCGACGCGCTCGGCATCAAGGAACAGGCGAATGTCCTGCGAAGCAATCTCAAAAATTGTAGACAAATCAAGAGATTGACGGATGTGTTGAGTAATTTCTTGAAGTAATATCGCCTTGTCGTACTGTTTCCGCAGAGCTATTTCTGCTTGCTTTTGGGCCAGAATAGCTGCCTCTGCTGCTTTTTTGGCTTTAATAATTTCACCTTCGTATAGGATACGCTGGCGGATACAGATCAAGATGCAATCGTTGACAAAGTTTCCTCCCTGATTCCGACGCACAGCGTTGATCAGCATGGGTATATCACTGCCCTGCTTTGACCTTAATGAGAAGTAAATTTCCTCTACTTTACCGTCGAGCTTCAACAGGGGGAAAAAATGGGTTTGAAAAAAAATCCGGCTGGCCATTGGCAGAATGGAATCCATTTTCCGTTGCCGCAGTTCATCGGTTTCGTATCCGAGTAATTGCAGTAATGTGGCGTTGACCATTACGATCGTACCATCGTCAGCAAACGAGAGGAATCCACAGGGTGACGTGTTGAGTAGCTCGTCTATCTGGTAGGTCATGTTTGCCATACAAATCAGGTAGTATGAGGTACACTCAAATACTCCTTAATCATCTCGATCGTCTCTTGTGGATGACTCAGGTGCGGGCAATGTCCCGTAGCTTTCATCAGCCGTAGCGTACTTTTAGGTAGGTGGCGGTGGAGGTAATCCCCTACCTCGGTGGGAGCAATCACGTCATCAGCGCATTGCAATATCAGTGAAGGTACTGATACCTTGGGTAAATCACTGCGATTGTCAGAGTAAAAAGTTACCTCGGCAAAGCGACTTGCAATCACCGGATCGGTAGAGCAAAAACTTGTCTCAAGTTCCTCACTTAACTCAGGACGCTCCTGATTCTGCATCACCATTGGCGCCAGAAAGCTTGCCCAACCAATGTAATTTTTCTCCATGATATCGAGGAGATCCTCAATATCTTTGCGCTCAAACCCTCCGTAATAATTTGGTAAGTCATTGATGTAGCAAGGTGAAGGCCCTACGAAAATCAGGCGATTAAAGTAATTAGGAGTTTGAATGGAGGACAGAAGGCCGATCATACTGCTGACAGAATGACCGACAAAAATCACATCAGTCAAGGCCAATTCTTCACAGATATCGAGGACATCCTGAACATAGCCATTGAGGTCGCTATACCGTTCATAACTGTAGGCACTAATATCAGACTGTCCCGAACCTACATAATCAAATAGGAGAATTTTGTAATCCTTCTCGAAGGCCCGTGTTACGAAACGCCACATATTTTGATCGCACCCAAATCCATGAGCAAACATCATCGTCTGGGTGCCTTGTCCAAACACTTTTATATTATTCCGTAAGAAAATATTTTTAGTCATTTGAGCTACACGAGCATTAAATTAATTATAAGACTTTTGCGCGCTTTCATGAGGGAGGATTGATGATCCCACATAGTGGTAGACAACAATTAAGGATGTCGGATTAAATGAAGACCAGACTCAGCAATGGCAGGCTTCCTCAACATATAACGCTGCCCGATTTCCTAGGCGCTCGCTTGTAACTATTCCCATTTCGCTGGGGTTTCCATTCCTGCGGCAATTATGCTCAGATTTAAGCCATCTGGGATTGCAACTATGGCTTTGGCAATTCCGCGATCGCTCAGATCGCTGGCTAAATCGCGGACAAATGAGCGAGCAATTTTAAGCGACTTCACCGGAAAATTTTTCAGGTTGTTAAAAGCAGCATACCCCGTCCCAAAATCATCGACATAAATCCCAATACCATGCTCCGATCATTGGGTCAAAAGATTGTAGCTAATGTCAACATTAAGCATCATTGCCGTTCCCGTAATCTCTAGCTATAGATATTTTGGCTTCATATCGGTGCGCTCAACAATGCGATCGCTCTTAGCGACTAAAGTCGGTTGGCTGAGTTGACGTGCCGACAAATTCACCGCGATAGTAGGAAGAATTAGTCCTGCTGCTAGGCACTGGTGATATTGCCCGCAAGCTTGCTCTAAAATCAATTTGCTCTTCGGGCAAAATCAATCCAGTTTTTTCGGCGATGGGAATATATCGATGGCCATGAACCCAAGCTAGTTCAGGAGAATGCCCTCCTACTATAACTTTAACACCAGCAAGGCTACATATTTGCCAATCGAGCTGAGGTTGATCATACAGCCAGCATTCGCCTTCCAAGGGCAATTCAAGAGATTTGCGATCGCCAGGGTATTGGATTTTTCCCAAGGTATTGTTGTTGCTGTGTAAAAACTATAGGTATTGGGTTCGATCGGCAATAAAAGCTCCTATTTCAGCACTTAAGAACTTGCAAAACATTGTCGCGGTTTCTATAGTGTTCACGGCGTTGCTTAATCAGGGTATGAAAAAAATAACTTGAAAATCGCGAAGTTTTGTGGATACTGGTTTCTCTGACTTGCATATTTAGCCCTTCATACCCTAAATCAGCAACGCCCACAAACTCCTCAAATTAAAAAAGTTGGGTTTCCTAGCTCAACCCAACCTATTTTTAATAACGACGAATTACTGCTAACTCTCAAATATCCTCATCGTCTTGACCTTGCACACCCTGGAGAATCCGCGATAGCTCACTCTTCTCATTAATTGTAATCCGACTAGGAGAACCGCTGATAATCCGTTCGTAACCACTGAACGAATCTTTAATTTGTGGCCCTCTTTCAGTAATTGTGTATTCTCTAATACCTTTGTCGTGCCACGAACCCCGCATCTTAAACACATTAATTGCCCGCGACATTTCTCCTCGAATCTCTACATACTGCAACATGATAATCGTGTCAGTAATCGTAGAAATATGAGAGTCCGTAATCGAATGAGAACCCATAAACTGGTCGCTTGTATTCGTGAAAAAGCCGGTTATTTCTTCCTGCTTCGCAAAACCTGTCACTCCAATCACAAATTGCCTGAAAGCATTATTGCTGACACCCCTAGCTAACGCCGACAGCGAGTCTATAGCAATTCGAGAAGGTTTGAACTCAGCAATTTCTGATTTAATAGTCTGCAAGTGGTCTTCCAAACCTGCCGATTCCGGGTAAGTGCACAGCAGCTTCAGCAGTCCTTTCTCTTCCATTTCCTCAAAATCAATGCCCCAAGAATAAGCATTGCGAAACAACTGAGCACGCGACTCTTCATAGGCAAAAAGCAGCGCCCGATTGCCGTTCATACAAGCGTTCTGCAAGAACTTGCTCACCAATAGCGTTTTGCCTGTTCCCGTTGCACCCGTAGCCAAAATAATCGAGTCTTTGAAAAAACCGCCACCGCACATCTCGTCGAGAGTTTTATCGCCCGAAGAAACCCGCACGTTTGAAGATTTTTGAGTTAATCGCATCGCCCCCAATGGGAAAATATTAATTCCGTCATTAGTCATAGTGAAAGGATATTCGCCCTTCATGTGAGTTGTACCGCGCAACTTCAAAATTTCCATTGTGCGGCGGCGGCGTTCCCCTTCCAAAACGTTGCGAACAATCACTACATTATCCGACACAAACTCTTCCACTCCAAACCGCGCTACCGGGCCGTATTCTTCCACCCGTTCCGTCGTCATAACTGTAGTTGCTCCTACTTGTTTGAGGCGCGCAACTAAGCGAAAAATTTCTCGGCGCACCACCGATGCTGCATCGTACTGCTGAAATACGGCGGTAACAGAATCTATTGAAACCCGCTTGGCTTTGTACTTGCGAATGGCGTACTGAATTCGCTCAATTAAGGCTGATAAATCAAAATTTCCTACGATATCTTGACCTTCCGGGTCGGGGGAAGCGTCCAAAATAAATAGCTTGCCTTCCTCGATTAATTGTGCCAAATCCCAACCGAAACTGCAAGCATTTTTAATAATATCTGTCGGAGATTCTTCAAAAGTTACGAACACTCCAGCTTCGTCAAAATGGGTAATTCCATTATAGAGAAATTGTACAGCAAATAAAGTTTTTCCCGTTCCTGATGTGCCGCTGACTAGGGTGGTTCTGCCGAGTGGCATTCCGCCGTGACTGATGTCATCGAAACCCTCAATCATCGTGCGAATTTTTTCAACTCCTGGCGTTACCAATCCTTTTCGTTGAACCGTTTGACTAATTTCATTCATGTCGATTTTTGTCAACTCTCAGTATTCTTTAGTTGTCACTCATTAACCGCCGATCATGAGTCTTTGTACCCAGCTTTTAGTTTTGGCTCTTGCTCAATAACTAATGACTGCTGACTGCTGACTAATGACCCCGCCCAAAAACCGATACCGTGCCACGTACTCCTGTCGTGGAAAAATAAAAATTTTAGACTTTTGTTCAACCTCCCAGATTCATCTGTGGAGTAAATCTAAAATCTAACATCGTTCGACGCTCGCGCGACTCGACGCTTCGACTGAGCGCTCGCCGAACGTTTCACGCCAAACCGAAGTCTCAAATCTAAAATCGACTGACTCTCACCTGATTATCTTATGAATTCAGGTCTTCTTCGCGAAGTTCTTCATAGAGCAAATCTAATCCTATCAGAACTTTCTCACGATCGGACAAATCGCCAATAATTTTTCGCACCGGCGGCGGCAGGATTTTGGCCAGCGTCGGGGTTGCCAATATTTTGTCCTCTTCTGCTAGCTGAGGGTTTTTGAGAACATCTATGACTTTCAGCGCGTAGACACCTTGAAATTCTTGTTCTAGGATGTCCTTTAGGGTTTTCAAAGCTCGCACTGAGTTGGGAGTATTCCCCGCAACGTACAGCTTCAGAACGTAGGTTTTCTTCAGAGGACTCATGAACTTTTTTAAATGTTGAGTATTAGTTGTCAGATGTTAGTTGTAGTTGTTATTTGTCTTAAATCCGCTGTTCTTTGTTATTTTATAATAATTTCCGCCTCGCGCTCGCGCGGCAGTTAGTCGGCTCCTTTGTTTTTTGTTAGATTCTACCTTCTACCTTTTTTTTTTAAATTATGCCGAATCCCTTCTACATTCTACCTTGAGAGGTCTCTTTCGGAATCGATCGCCGATACATCTCGCACATATGAGCGATCGCGTCAATCAGGGTCAAACGGTAATCCAGCAATATTTCCTCGCTGCGCCCTTCTATTTTTAGCTGTTTAGCAAACTCGTCCATTAATTCCATGTGAATCTCTACAATTTGAGTCACGGGAACGTCCGCAAAAAAAGCCAAATTCACAAATTCATCTATTTGATTGTTGACCGCAGCATCTTGAGAAAAATAATTCAAAACGATGTCGCGATAACTTGACTTGAGTTGCTCCAAAAACTTTTGCTTCTCTGGTACCGACAGATTTCTCAAAAAAATCTGGGAATTTCTTTTATAATACACACCTAAGTATCCTAATCGCTCCCGTAGTTTTTCCGCCAGTCGCCGCTGCTGTCGGCTGAGCAAACTTTGAGCAGTCAATTGGGCTGTCGCATCGACCGTTACGGATTGGTAATTGACAGGAACCGGAGTTGAAAGTTTCAGAAATTGTGCGATCGCCTGATCGATACCCGCAGCTATTTCGCTCGATCGAGCGATTGCCAGTTGCACCTCAGCAGGGTGATAAAAAAAAGCACAGCTTTCGTCTAGACTCTTGTTGGCGGTACTGGCTGCGGCCTCAAAACCATCTGAATATGGTGCTTCGGGCCTGCCATCGACCTGTGCGTGAGGCGAAAAAATCACAGCAGGCAAAAAGAGCGATCGTTCTTGCAGCTTGCCCAGAAGCGATCGCAGAGCCCCATCCACCTCCAAAACCAAACAATCAAGGTGATAATTGTGCTTAAGGAACCCCAAAAGCTCCACTGCCGACTTAATGTGCGTTAAAGTATAGCGTTCGCCTCTCAAAAGCTTGATCGCAGAGGCTGCAATTTCCTCAGAGCGGACAAAAATACCGATAGAAAGTTGAGGAAGCAAAGCTGTAGGTACACCACCTAAGTTGCCTGAAAGTGCTGGATCGCTCAGAGTTGATATCTCCTTTACAAAAAACTTAACATTTTAACAATCATCTCAATATTTATTTTAACCAATCTTAACCGCAAAATAAGTTATGCGCTTCTACCAGAAGAAGAATCAAAGTGTACTCCGTGGTTTTTGTGTCAAGCACCCTGAGCGTGATTTCTGCAATTAAGCTTAAGCCTTAAAATAATTGCTAGTCGCCTCAAATCAGGCGTAGGCATCGAACTCCCCGGTGTCGGTGCAGATACGGAGCCTGATAGCGAACTGATATAAAACAAATAAGATACAGAAATTCGCAGCTACATTGAGCATCAAAAATATTACTGCTCTCGTGAGCAGACTCTCAGGTTTGTTATGCCACTCACCACCCCCAGTCTCAAAAATTTTATCGAGCCAGTGCCGCTGTGCCTCCAAACGGGTGCGCTAGAATCGCTGCAGTCAATTTTCAGATCCTGTAACTGCGATCGAGTCGCAGTAGTCAACGAACAGCTACAGCCGCTGGGATTAGTGTACCTCCGCAGCCTTTGGGCCCGCGCGGCCGATCGCACAAACGACGGGCAGCAACCTTTGTCAGAAAGCTCGATCGCGATCGAACCAGTCAGGGCATTACCCGCCACTATGAGCGTCAGGGAATTCTGGGAGTACCTGCAAACAGAGGAACAGAACACCCCAGCCCGGCCAAACCGCCAAACCGCAGGCACCCCCTCCAACACTCCGATCGCCGTCACAGATGCCAGTGGTCAATTTTTAGGAATGCTAGACAGCCTGAGCCTGCTGCAATTCGCCGCACTCAACAGCAGCTCGCTATGCAGCCTCACAGAAGAGGAAACAGTCGTCAAAGAAATCGAATTAAAACCGGTTTCCGAAGCCATCGCCACCGCCCTAGACGCTCAACTGCGCTTTCTAGAAGCAGGATTGAAACCTTCGGAAAACCTGAACTCCCTAGTCGAACTGTTGGAAAAACTGCCCTTGCCCCTGAGATTGCAAACCCCAACCGCACAAATAGTCAGTCAAAACGCAGCGTGGCGGATTTTGCTGGGAGCAGGCCCAGAACCAGTTCCAGAACCAGCAGCAAATTTGGGTAAACACTCGCCCCGCAAACCAAGCCATTTAACAAGCGAATACAAGAGCGTGCAGTTAGAGGCCATCACCAAAGAATGCAGGAGCCTAGTAGGAGCAAGTAGATCGGGCGATTCCCTGCGGGATAGCTTCGCCGCGCGTGATTCAACCGCAGCCACCAGTTGCCCGCTGCCCTTGTACGCAGCCGCCTCCCCCTCAACCTTAACCGCTCCAGCTTGGTGCCCCACCGCCGGCAAACCAGACACCTACATTTGCGAATGCCCCGTACAAAAAGATCAAGAACGGATCTGGCAATTTGTCAAACAGCCGCTCTCAGACAAGCTAATTCTAGTAATGGGACAAGATGTCACCGAAGAACATTTAGTCGCCAAAGAATTAGCAGCAAAAAACGCAGATTTAATCCACCTCAACCGACTAAAAGACGAATTTTTATCCTGCATCAGCCACGAACTAAAAACCCCGCTCACGGCCGTCCTCGGTTTGTCCAGCCTCCTCAAAGATAAATTGATCGGAGAACTCAACGACCGCCAAACACGCTACGCCAAATTAATCCATAAAAGCGGGCGGCATTTGATGACAATAGTTAACGATATATTAGACTTGACTCGGATGGAAACCGGGCAGCTAGAACTAATTCCCGAAGCAGTCGAAATAGCATCAACCTGCCAAAGAGCCTTTGAACAAGCAAAACAACTGCAACAGCAAGAAGAAAAAAACCCTCCCAGCGCCAGCCAAACGGACGGTACAGCAAACGCAGAACCCTCCGCCCAAATAGAATTTACACTCGAAATAGAACCGGAACTGAGCCACTTAGTTGCCGACGAACTGCGGCTGCGGCAAATGCTAGTTAACCTCCTTTCCAATGCCCTAAAATTCACCGAGATCGGTGGCAAAATCGGATTGAAAGTGAATGTTTGGGAAGGCTGGATCGCATTCACAGTTTGGGACACTGGCATCGGCATCCCCGCCGACAAACAGCACCTAATCTTTCAGAAATTCCAACAGCTAGAAAGCCCCCTCACCAGGCGCTTTCAAGGAACCGGACTGGGACTGGTACTAACTCAACGCCTAGCTCGGCTCCACGGCGGAGACGTTTCGTTTATTTCCTCAGAAAACCAAGGCTCTCAATTTACGCTGCTGCTGCCACCAACTCCTCCGGGAAACAGCAGTGAAGAAGTCCCGGCACCGGGAGCGGCTGAGGAAGAATTATTAAAACCACAATATCCGACTCTGATCGCCAATTCTCGCTCTCGTTTAGTATTAATAGTCGAAGCAGTTCCCAAATATATCGAAGATTTAACCAACGTCATCTCAGGTTTGGGCTACCAAGTAATAGTCGCCCGTTCCGGCACCGAAGCGCTGGAAAAAGCCCGCAGGTTCAGTCCAGAAGCGATTTTCCTCAACCCGCTCCTGCCACTGCTCTCGGGTTGGGACGTGCTGACGCTGCTCAAGAGTGACCCGGATACCCGATCGATTCCGGCGATAGTCACGGCCACCAGAGGCGAAAAAGAACGGGCCAGTGTCAACCGAGCCGAAGGTTTTTTGATCTTGCCGGTGGAAGAACCCGCTTTGCGGCGGCTGCTGGCAGACTTGATCGGTCACAGTAATGCTAGTAGCGCCAAAGTAAGGAGTTCTTTAACCGTGTTGTGGCTCAGCCCGCAAAACAGTTCGTCTCAAGGTTCCGCTTTACTGCTCAACCCCAACTACTGCCGGGTTTTAGAAGCAGACGACCTCGGCCAAGCTGAACTCGTGGCCAGAATTTGGCGGCCCGATGCGATCGTCTTGGACGGTACAAGTCAACTGCAAAACCCCTTAGCTTTTATCGAACAGTTAAGTCGGTCTCGAAATTTGGGTTCTCTCCCCTTGGTGACTTTAGACCCCCCAACTACGCAACTGGCAAATCAAGTCAAAGGATTGTCGGTATTTCCCTGTTTAGCCACTAGCAGTCCCGACGACAGTGAAACTTCACCAACCGGGTTAATGCCAAGTGCTTTGTGGCAAGTGATTCAAGTTGCTGCGGGCATGAGTTGGAAGCCCAGCATTTTATTTGCCGACATTTCGACTTTACCCGATTTGCACTCCTCTTCTGGGGGGAACCCGACGGAAGAATTGGAATATGGCGATCGATCGACAAATGCCGAGATTCCCCTCCCCAATTCCCAGTTTTCTACTCCCAACTTTCAAGCTTTGATCCAGTACATCCACACCGCAGGATTTCGAGGGTCGATCGCTCAGAGCTGGACAGAAGTTTTGCAGCAGTTGCAATATCAAAGCGTTGACTTAGTTTTGCTGTGTTTGCGAGATGCCCCCTCAGAATCCCCCGCTATGCTGCAGGCCCTGTCGAACCTGCGCCAAATGGCAGTAAAACTGCCGATTTTAGTCTGGGATTATCGGTCTGCTGTAAATTCGGAATCCGAGGCGATCGACTTTCTACTGCAAGAAGTATCTGCTAAAATTTTGCCTTCTTCCTTATCAGCAGCACAATTGTTAGACAAAATTCAACAGAGTTTATTAACGCATTCAAGTTCCTGAAAATCAACAATTTACCAGGTTTGTAGAGAGGAATTAACTCGTTTATTAACCAAGAAAAATTAACTATTTTTTATGAAAAAAAACAGAATTTGGTAACTCTTTAACTGTCAACCGCGAAGCGTTATTTGTTAACTCAGTCAAGTTTATAATAACTCATAATTTTGCCTATTTGTAGTGAGGCGATCGGTACTCTATAAAACAGTGAATAAAAACGACTACCCTGAGTGTAAATATAATTTGAGAAGTATTTAAATGAAAACCCAGAAGTGTGGCGAGTCAAGAAGCAATATCAAAACTCAAAAATATGAGTTATTATAGGCGATCGAGAAACCCTTATATTTTTTTCTGGGGCTGTACAGTGCCTAATCGCATTCCTTTAATATCTCTGCTACTCGCACTCGGTTTGTGGACAATGCCCGAGCCTGCTGTCGCACAGGCACTCCTGCCTTACACCCTGCAAATCGACTCGGCCCAACTTGAACAAACAGCCTTGAGCCTTGCAGAAGAAGCCGTCCAGCTAGCCAGACTGCAGCAGTACCAACTAGCGGTACCTAGAGCCGAACTCGCCACACAGTTAGCTCCCAAAAATGCTCAAACTTGGACTTTGTTAGGTAGCTTGTACCTTCAAGTCGAGCAGTTTGACAAAGGCATTGAAGCTTTGGGGCAAGCTCAATCTCTGTCACCAGAAAATCCATCAATTAAATTTGTCTTGGGAGAAGCTCACTTTCGGAAAGCGAACTACGAGAAAGCAGTCGAATATTTGCAAGCAGGGTTAAAGTTAAAACCAGACACTCCAGGTGCATTATTTGATTTAGGCAATGCTTTTTATAAGCTGAAGCGGTTTGATCAGGCGATCGCCCAATACGAAAAAGCCTTTGCTTTAGAAAAAAACCTCTGGCCGGCTATTAACAATATCGGATTAGTAAAATACGAAATGGGAGATGTTGATAGCGCCATCAAACGCTGGGAACAGGCGATCGCGATCGACAACAAAGCAGCAGAATCAATGCTAGCTCTAGCAGTAGCATTTTACACCAAAGGTGACAAAGAAAAAGGCTTAGCGATGGGAGAAGCAGCTCTGAAACTTGACAAACGCTATGCTACTGTAGAATATCTCAAAGAAAACCTCTGGGGCGATCGTTTAATCGCAGATACCCAAAAGTTGCTAGCAACTCCCGAAATGAAAGCAGCACTGGCTAAAATTCAAGACGCCCCACCCCCTCCAATGTAGTCGCCCGATCCCAAATCCGGGTTTAATATCATGACTACCCCTCCGTCATTGCGAGGAACGAAGCAATCGCAGAGACTAAGCAATTGCTTCGTTCCTCGCAATGACAAATAATACAAAAAAAAAGGGGTAGTAAACCCAGATTTGGTATAAGTCCAGATCAACTTACTTCAACTGCCCCCAGTGTTTTGAGCGTCGCAATAGTCGCCTCAGTTAAACCTTTAATACCTGTAATATTCATTCCTTCATAAGGTTTGGGAACTGGTAAGGTTTTGATGCAGTTAGCCGTCACTGCATCCCAAAGCTTAATCGTCTCATCTTGGCTACTACTAGCAAACATCTGACCATTTGGACTAAAAGCAACTGACCATACCCAATTGTCATGTCCTTCGAGAACTTGCAAACATCTACCCGTGCTAACATCCCACACTCGTATAGTTTGGTCATGACCGCCACTCGCCAAGTATGTACCATCAGGACTGAACATTACAGATGACACAATACCGTCATGTCCCTCTAGGGTTGTCAGACATTCTCCTGTATTAATATCCCAAAAGTTGATGGTACTGTCACTACTACTGCTGGCCAGGATATTACCATCAGGGCTAAAGGCAACAGACCAAACCCAACCGCTATTTCGCATCAAAGTTCTTAAGACTTTCCCTGTACTGATATCCCATAACTTCACCGTATTATCGGTACTCGCAGAAGCCAGGATATTACCTGAAGGACTGAAAGTAACTCCCATCACCCAACTCTGATGCTCGGTAAAACTATAAAGACATTGCCCTGTGCTAATATCCCATAGTTCGATCGTCTGATCGGCACTGAAACTAGCCAACATCTTACCGTCGGGACTGATAGTGGCTCCCCAAACCCAAGCAGAATGACCCTCTAAACTTTTTAGGCATTCTCCTGTCATAGCATCCCATAACCTAACAGTAGTGTCAGAGAATCCACTAGCCAACAAGTCCCCATTCGGACTAAAGGCAATCGATTTCAATCGATTAGTATGTCCATCCTGTATGCTTTTAATACATTTCCCCGTTTTGATATTCCATAATCTCACGGCGCGATCGCTACTTGCTAAAGTTTGACCGTCGGGTGAGAAAACTACCGAATTTACTGGATTGCTTTGCCCAAACACTGTTTTCAGACAATAACCCCTTCTGACATCCCACAGTCTCACCGTACAATCTTCACCAGTGCTAGCTAAAGTTTTGCCATCTGGACGAAACGCGACAGATGAAACCCGAGTGGTGTGTGCTTGCAGGGTTTTTAGACACTCACCCGATACTACCTCCCACAATCTCACGGTGCTGTCTTCGCTGCAACTTGCTAAAATCTGACCGTCAGGACTAAAGGCAACAGACACTACTATAGCGATCGCAAATGATTTGTAAATCATCGAGCGTGTATAATGAGAGATGTAAATCTAAGTATAAGTTGAGATGT
>NZ_JAUBSD010000118.1:0-16974 GCF_036704575.1 Microcoleus sp. K5-D4 | reverse complement strand
CCACTATGGGGTTGCCGCTGCTGTCTAGGGCGATCGCTCTGACTGTACTATTCGCATTCGGGTTGAAGGTAGCATCCACACTCCCATCGCTATTCAACCGAGCGATTCTGTTGCGGGCTTGTCCCCCGATGGTGGTGAAATTGCCGCCCGCATATATCCAGTCGTTGATGATGGCGGTGCCGTTGGTGGGGGCGGTAGTGATGCTATTCACCGAGACGCGGGAACTCCCGGTGTCGTTGGCGAGCACGTCGATGCTAATGCTAACTTGGGGTGAGTTGACTGTAATGGCTTTGCTGTCTGGGTTAGCGGTGGCTGCTAGGGTGTGGCTGTAGGCTAAAGCCTGAATCGGTGTTGCTTCGATGGAGCCGATTTGTACTTCCAGTTCCCAATCTCCGCCTAGTTTGGCATTGCCCGTAGGGTTGGCAGAGGCGGCGATGTCAGCACCAGTTAATTCACTCAGACGTTGGAGGAAGTGGTTAGGTTTTGTGGGCTTAACACCAGTCGATTTAACACCAGTCCCGTCGAAGGCTAAAACCCCCGTCTGATAGCGAAAGTTCTCTGAAGAGGACTGAATAAATAAATTGTCTTGATTGTCTTGAGTCGGTTTCAACCGACTTAAGCTATGAGACAGGGGTTTTAACCCCTGGCGGATGTGGTGAGTGTGGGGGATGTGGGAGATGTCGGGGCTGTCAATTTTCACCGATACATCGGCGGCGATATTACAGCCATAAAGGAGAATATCAGCACCATTTGTTAATGCTTTGCGCCACTGTTTGAGTTGATGACCGAAACTTTCTATATTGCTGCTGTTGAGTGTATTTGCGCCGAGTTGTACGACACCTGGACTGCCGTGAGAGATAATATGTATTGCTTCTATATTTTTTTCAATTGCGAGCCTTTGAGTAATTTGCTCAATGCCATCCCGCGTTTCATCTAGAATAATTACTTTACCCTTTGGAGAAACGCCGCTAATTAAACTCTGGTAATCTTCAACATTTGAGTCAATAAAGACTAGAATTGAAAGAATTTTTTGCTGTGTCATTATGCTCCCTCTTTATTCTTTAAGTATTATATGTCTCATTCAAATAGGACTTATGCACTCATTAGCATCTAATGGCGAGTCAGATCAAATCCGGTGGCATCGGCATTATAAGTTTATAAGTAAAGCAGGCCGGAAAGCGCACTATCCTAGAGAATCGCGGGCTCTCCGGCCCGCACCACAAATTACATAGTTCTCATGTACTGGGAAATGAGATCATAACATTACCAAGGACTTCCAATCATCGTAAATCCCGCCCAATAATAAGGATGGGAGAGATTTACATTAGTCAGTTCAGCTAATTCTGGCGGCAATTCTAACTCCTTATTTAAGTTTGACAAAATTAAACGGCCATTTTCAATGCGAACTTGACCTTTGAGCATAGCAATTTGAGCCTGCCGCAAGGCTTCGGCTTTAATAGGCGCGACCTTTAAGTGATGGTAAAATTCAGCCATTAACCCTAAAGTACCTTCATCGCTGACGTACCAAAGACTCGCCAAAACTGACTTCACCCCCGCTTGCACAGCTAACCCCGCAAAACCTAATTCGGTGTCATCATCACCCACAGCAGTTTTACAAGCGCTCAACACCAATAACTCAACTTTAGGCGGCTGATTCCACCCTAGTTCGCGCACGCGATCGAGTGTTAGCCTGGTGTCTGATAACTGAATGTAAGAATTGCTCGCTGCTCCTGACTTAAACTCTCCGTGAGTGGCGAGGTGAATAATGCGAAAGGCTTGGGTGGTGCCTTGCGACCTCAGATTGTTGAGAGTAAAGGTTTGGTTGAGGAAGGATTCGCTTTTCCATTCGGAGGCAATAGCCTCAAGTTCTGCGGGCACTGCTGGCAAAGGTTTGTTATCGGTAAATTGCGAGGCCCCCATTGCTAAAACTTCAGCATTTTTAAGGCTTTCATAGTTAGTATCGGTCAAGTTGACGCTGGGAATAAGTCCCATGCTGTATTTTTCTACTAGAAATTGAGAACCATCATGGAGGGCAGCTAAGGGGAGCGATCGCAATCCCGCATCCATACTAAAAAGTAGGGTGTCGATACCTTGAGCTTTTAACTCGGCTTCTAAGGGGGCAATTATCCACTGATAGAGTTGCTGGGATGCTGGCAAATACGTCTGAGTATTGACTTTTATAGGATTAAGGAGTTCTTGCCTGAAATTGGCGGCGACTTGCATCAGAGTTTCGCGCCGGGCGGCGGGGATGCTTTTATGAATTGGGAAACCAGTAGGGGGAACGATAATCAAGTCTAATTGTTCAGGGCGGGCTAAGGCGTAGATAATGGCTGGCTTAGTATTTGTTTGGCTAGCGATCGTTCTAGTTATTTGCTGTATAGCCGTAAAAGATTGCAAATCGCCCCTGACTTGCTGGTTGACGTATGACCCTACTTGTTCGCTATAGAAGATATCGACAAATAAACTGGCTTGAGGGATATCGCCTTTATCAATCTGTTGTGTGATATCGCTAAGACTAACCGTATTTAGAATGATTCCGGCTTGGTTCGTTTTGCTTTCTAGAGGGGATCTTGAGTCGGAAACTGCCGCGTTGCTGTTGCTATTGCTGTTGCTGTTGCTGTTAGCTGATTGCGCGATCGCGTTGGTAATTGAAATATCCGGTAAAGGGAAGGTGGCATCAAGAGACGGAGATAAAGTTGGTGTCGGAGTAGGTAATGGCATCGGCGCTAGCATTTCAGGCGCAATGGAGGGCCCAAGCAATATCGGAGACGGTATTGCTTGTGGAATTGGCGCAGGTGAGGGCGTTGGTTCTGGTATTAAAGATGGCGCGGGTGATGGCGTTGGTTCTGGTATTAAAGATGGTGCGGGTGATGGCGTTGGTTCTGGTATTAAAGATGGCGCAGGTGATGGGGATGCCGTTGGCTGTGGGGTTGGAGATGGTGTCGGTTCCGGTGTTGCTTGTGCAGTTGGAGATGGTGTCGGTTCCGGTGTTGCTTGTGCAGTTGGAGATGGTGTCGGTTCCGGCGTAGGTGATGGTGTAGGAGATGGTGTCGGTTCCGGCGTAGGTGATGGTGTAGGTTCCGGTGTTGGTTCCGGCGTTGGAGATGGTGTAGGTTCCGGCGTTGGAGATGGTGTCGGTTCCGGCGTAGGTGATGGTGTTGGAGATGGTGTTGGTTCCGGCGTAGGTGATGGTGTTGGAGATGGTGTTGGTTCCGGCGTTGGAGATGGTGTAGGTTCCGGCGTTGGAGATGGCGCGGAAGTAATGATAGTAATATTGCCCTGAGTGTAAGTGCTAGGTGTCATTGGCACCGCGAACTGTGGCGAAATTGTCTCCGAACCTGATGCGATCGCTCCTGTCGTCCCATTGGTTGTCGCATCGCCGACAATAAAAGGTGTAGTCGTGCCCCCCGCGTGACTAATCGCGATCGCGCCGCCGCCCGTGCCATTATTAGCGCTGGAAATGCTCGCATTTACACCGTTACTATCTGTAAAAGTGCCGCTGACTGTGAGAAGATTGCCAGCCGTGAGGTCAATACTGCCGCCAGTAGACTGGAGAGTGCCTGTAACGGCGATGTCGGTAGCAGCTTTGAGGGTAATATTGCCACCAGAAGTGGCGATCACATCCAGCCCAATGTCCCCTGCTGATTCCAAAATCACAGGCCCGCCTGCTGTCGAAATCGCTCCCACTCCGATGCTATTGCCCGAAGCAACACCCGGTGAAGCAAAAAATGTCTCCCCTTCGGTGACATTCGGCGGCAGATTCGCAGTATTCGCCAAAGTCGAATTCGCAGTATTCGCCAAAGTCGAAACGCCCGAGCGCAGAATTAAAGCTGCACTACCTGAAAGCACCGCCGCATCTGGATCGGCGGAACCTGACAAAGTAGTATCTGGCCCAGTGATAGTAATATCTCCCGCCGCGATCGCACCTTTTGCTTCTACCTTAAGTGAGGTTCCAGTATAATCACCAAATCTCACATCTCCATCCGAGCTAATAATCGGGTCGTACAAACTCACAAAACTGCCGCCGTTGCCAGACAATGTGAGAATACTTACATTACCACCCGCAGCGAAGTGAGCGTCACCCGAAACATTGCCATTGCTCAATAATGTGATATCCCCGGAGGATTGGAATGCAGGGCTAGGGTAATTTAGCGCAAAGATATCAATATTTTGATTGCCTTGTATAGTAAGATTGCCGCCCGCGATCGCCCTGAAAGCGTTATTTCCATCCCGCACCCGCACCGTATCTCCTGCCAACAGATACAAGTTCTTCTCAGTAAGTACCTGGCTTTCTACCAAAGTGAGATTACGTGCTGCCGAGAGTGTAGCATTCTGACTATTAACAGTAGAACTAGCGATCGCCACATCCCCGCTTTCCACCTTCAAACCCGCCGTCAAAACCACTTCTCCTGCACCGTTAACGGAGATACCAGTAGCAGAGTTCCTACCTGCGCCCGCAAGCAATTGCGGAAGAGACAAAGGCAGAGATAATTGCCCATTCTGTGCCAACAATCCCCCGTCAATAGCTCCTATTTCTAAACTTAATAAATGCCCTTGTTGACTAATCCGAACACCATTCTCACCGGGAACAGCAGCGACAATAATATTACCTTGGGTAGCATTGAGGGAACCAGTGTTGACAACTGTGCCGCCAATTAAAGTTATACTTTGTTCCGGCAAAACAGCTAAATTACCTGCATTGAGGATACTTCCCGGTTGGCTGATATTAAAGTAAAAAGTGTTTGGATTTCCTATCAGCGTACTGTAATCATTCGTCGCTTCGGCAACATTGAACAAACCGGAATCAAAGCCGATGTTAGTAGC
This sequence comes from Microcoleus sp. K5-D4, assembly GCF_036704575.1. Classification (NCBI taxonomy): domain Bacteria; kingdom Bacillati; phylum Cyanobacteriota; class Cyanophyceae; order Oscillatoriales; family Microcoleaceae; genus Microcoleus; species Microcoleus sp. K5-D4. The sequence continues at coordinate 12,150 of NZ_JAUBSD010000118.1, read as the reverse complement.
AGTAGTAGCTGTAAAAGCAGCCGGAAGATTCAAGCTAGCATTAGGACCAAAGATAATGCCCGAAGGATTGATTAAAAATAGGTTAGGATTGCCGCCACTTACTTGAATTAAACCGTTAATAATAGAAGGATTGCCGCCTACTACCCGTCCTAAGATGTTGCGAATAGCGGGAGTAGAAATAAAATTAGCAATCTGCCCTTCGCTAAGCCCAAACTGTTGAAAACTGTGGAAAAGATTCGCTCCATCTCTAGAAGTTTGGCCGCCTGTGATATTGAAGCGATCGCCGCTAGGCGTGACTGTAGTGCCAGTGCGATCGGGTGCGGGAACAATGGGTTGTCCTTCTACCGCCGCTGTACTCAAAATAGTGGCTGCGATCGCTAGCATTGCAGCACCCTGTATAGAAAAGAAGGCTAGTTTCATTAGGTTTGAGCTGCCAGAGCACGTATCGGACAATTATAACTTTAAGGTATTAGTTGCTCAGTGCGGTCAACTGCGGCGTAAACTTAGCGATTAAGAACCTCGTCACCATCAGGGCGGTTGCTTTACCTGAAAATCACATTCTGCACTCTCAACTCTCACGATCGGTTTTTACTTATTTTTATCCAGCAATAAAGCTATAATTTGTAGTTTTATGCCGTACATTAACTGATAAAAAACGTTTTAAAGCCATAATTTATTATTTTAAAAATAGAGTTTTCTGCGTAATTATGCTGTGTCACACTCCAGGCTGCGTAATGTGGGCTGAAAATCAAAGCAAAAGTGCGATCGACTGCTGAGGCATCCTACCCACTAGGCGATCGAAATCGGGACTACAACAAAGTATTTGCAGGCTATTAGCGAAAAAACTCAACATTTGTTAACAAACCTTATTTTTGCTTTTGTAACGCGCTATGCTCTAGACAAAGCTGGTGCCTTTTGACTTAGCGTTAATTTTTAGCAAAAAAATCAATATGCTCTCGATTCCAGGCGTTACCGTTGTGACACTTCTCTATGAAAGCGCCAACTCTCTAGTTTACCGGGCGATTCGGGAAGCAGATAACCAGCCGATTATCCTCAAACTGCTCAAAGAAAGCTACCCCACACCTGAAGAATTGGTGCGCTACCGCACCGAATACCGCATCACCCGAGAGTTGACAGAGGTGGGAGTGGTGCGAGTTTATGACTTGCAAAAATACCAAAACAGCCTCGTGATGTTTGTGGAGGACTTTGGCGGCGAATCCTTGACAATTTGGATGCAGCAGCGAAAGTTTACTCTAGAAGAATTTTTGATCCTCGCTATTGCCACAACTGAAATTTTAGGGCAAATTCACAGGGCAAACATCATCCACAAAGATATTAACCCTTCTAATATTGTTTACAACCCGGAAACGAAACAATTAAAAATTATTGACTTTGGCATTTCTACTCAGTTAACGCGAGAAACGCCAACCCTGAAAAACCCCAACATTTTAGAAGGAACCTTAGCCTATATTTCACCCGAACAAACAGGCAGAATGAATCGCTCTCTCGATTACCGCACTGACTTTTACTCGCTCGGCGTCACATTTTACCAATTGCTGACAGGAAAACTGCCTTTTGATACAGAAGACGCTTTAGAACTGGTTCACTGCCACATTGCTAGACAGTCAGTTCCTCCGCACGAAATCGAGCCAGAAGTTCCCGTAATTGTGTCTGAACTTGTCAGTAAATTGATGGCGAAAAATGCGGAAAAGCGCTATCAGACAGCAGGGGGGCTAAAGCATGATCTAGAAAGGTGTCTGGTTCAATTACAAGCAACGGGTAACATTGAGCTGTTTGCCTTGGGAATGCGGGATATTACCGACCGTTTCCTGATTCCCGAAAAGCTTTACGGCAGAGAAAATGAAGTTTCTAGTCTATTAGCAGCCTTTGAACGAGTCAGTACAGGTAGCGCCGAAATGATGCTAGTAGCTGGCTTTTCCGGAATTGGTAAAACCGCAGTAGTGAACGAAGTCCACAAGCCGATCGCCCGACAGCGGGGCTATTTTATCAAAGGCAAATACGACCAATTCCAGCGCAATATTCCTTTCAGTGCATTTGTGCAAGCATTTCGGGAATTGATGGGGCAATTATTATCAGAAAGTGATGCTCAATTATACACATGGAGAACCAATATTCTGACAGCATTAGGTGATAGCGGGCAAGTGCTAATTGAGGTAATTCCTGAATTAGAACGCATCATTGGCGCTCAAAGTCCTGCACTAGAACTGTCGGGGACTGCCGCCCAAAATCGCTTTAATTTGCTGATGCAAAAGTTTGTGCAAGTATTTACTACAGCCGAACATCCCTTAGTGATGTTTTTGGATGATTTGCAGTGGGCAGATTCGGCATCCATGAAGTTGCTACAACTGTTAATGCAGGATAGGGGGCATCTGTTGGTGTTGGGTGCTTATCGGGATAATGAGGTGTCACCTACTCATCCGTTTATGTTGACGGTGGATGAGATTATCAAGTCTGGGGCAGTGGTGAATACTATTACCCTGCAACCGTTGAGCCAAAGAGATCTCAATCAGTTGGTAGCAGATACGCTGATTTGTAATTTATCCTTGGCCGAACCCTTGACAGAACTGGTTTATCAAAAAACCCAAGGTAATCCCTTTTTCTCTACTCAATTCCTCAAGGCATTGCATGAAGATGGCCAAATTATCTTTGACTGGGATGTACGGCATTGGCAGTGCGATATTGCTCAAGCTAGACTTACCCACGCCTCGGATGTGGTGGAGTTTATGGCGGTGCAATTGCAGAAGTTGCCTGCCAAAACTCAGGATGTTCTAAAATTGGCGGCTTGCATTGGGGCGCAGTTTGATTTAGATACATTGGCAATAGTCAACGAAGAATTACCCGAACAAACAGCATCAGCACTATGGAAAGCCTTGCAAGAAGAACTCATTTTACCCATTACAGAAGGCTATAAATGCTTCATTCCAACAGATGATCGATCCCATACTGAGTCTATTACCAATCCAACTTATCGCTTCCTGCACGATCGCGTCCAGCAAGCGGCTTATTCATTGATTCCCAGCGACCAAAAACAAGCCACTCATCTCAAAATGGGACAGTTACTGCTAGAAAAATCTTCGGAGAGGGAAAGAGAAGAAAAACTCTTTGATGTTGTGGGACATTTGAATCTAAGTCAAGAGCTAATCGTCCAACTAAAAGAGAGGGAAGCCTTAGCACAACTCAACTTGGTAGCCGGACGGAAAGCTAGAAATTCTAACGCCTACGCTGCGGCAACTATCTATCTGCAAACAGGCATTGAGCTACTAACAGCCAACTGTTGGCAACGCCAGTATGAATTGACGCTAAATCTATATGTTGCCTCCGCCGAAGCCGCTTATTTAAATGGTGACTTTGATGGCATGGAAAAGATGGCAGCACCGGTGTTACAGAATGCACAGACAATCTTAGACAAAATCAAAATTTACGAAATTCAAATTGCCGCACAGACAGCCCAGGGCAAAATATTAGAAGCGATCGCAGTAGCCAGAGATGCACTCTTGCAATTGGGGATTGATCTACCCACCCAGCCTGACGAAGCTTTAATTGGCAAAGCGTTAAAAAACCTTGCTAACCAACTCCAGGGTAGACAGATTGAAGAACTGGTTGACCTGGCTGTGATGACCAATTCCCAGACTCAGGCAGCTATGCAATTGTTAGGAATATTGTTTGCAACTTGTCTCCAGGGAATGCCCAGTTTGCTGCCCCTACTTAGCTCGACGATGGTGACTTTATCCCTTCAGTTTGGGAATGCACCCGCATCGACGGTGGGGTATGCGCTTCACGGCATGGTGTTGTGTGCCTTTTTGGGAGATGTAGAAACGGGCTATGACTTTGGGCAATTGGCACTCTTATTGCTAGATCGGTTCAATGTGCAAGAATTCAAGTCAATAACTCTACTTCTGTTTGCGTGCTTTACTCAGCATCGCCAAGAATCTCTGAGGGCAACGATACCGACGCTAAAAAATGGTCATACGGCGGGCATGGAAACTGGTGATTTTCTCAACGCTGGCTACAACATAAGTATTTACTTTTATGCCAACTTTTTTGGTGGGGTAGAACTAGACACTTGGGAACCAGAAATAGCAGGTTACAGCGCTGCCTTGGCTCAAGTGAAACAATATTCTGCCCAGACTTATGTGGATATGACGCGGCAGGTGGTGCAGAACTGGAGGGAGGTCGTGAATCAACCGGATTGCTTAATTGGATATGCCTACGATGAAACGGTGATGATTCCCAAGCACCATCAGAATAATGAACTCTCTGCGATCGCCATTGCCTATATCTACAAACTACTGCTTGCATACTCATGGGCCAACTACACTGCTTCCCTAGACCACATTGCCCAAGGCCAAGAGTATTTAATGGCAGTATCGGGATTGGTTTTTGTTCCCATTTTCCATTTCTATGCTGCTCTCGCCTACCTGGCGGTGTTTCCCACACAGCCAGAAACGAAGCAAGCTGAAATTCTTGCCCTGATGGAAACCCATCAAACTATTCTGCAACAGTGGGCCCAAAATGCTCCGATGAATCATCTGCATAAATGGTATTTAGTTGAGGCAGAAAAGCATCGAGCATTGGGCAATAAAGCTGAGGCAATTGAAATGTACGATCGCGCCATTTCAGGAGCCAAAGAAAATAAATTCCTCAACGAAGAAGCACTAGCTAATGAACTCGCAGCCAAATTTTACTGGAAATGGGGTAAAGAGAAACTTGCTCAAACCTACATGATTGAGGCATATTATTGTTATGTTCAATGGGGAGTATCTGCTAAGGTAAAAGATTTAGAAACGCGATATCCCGAGTTATTAAAACCCATTCAACCGAGAAATAAAAACACTAAAAATACCGCAAGAGTGACGACAACTGGTTCGGAATCTAACTTAGATATCACCACAGTAATGAAAGCTTCTCAGGCGATTTCCGGTGAAATAATGCTAGATAAGCTAATGTCGAGCTTGATGAAGATTTTGATGGAAAGTGCCGGGGCACAAAGAGGATATCTAATTTTATCAACCCAGGGAAAACTGTTAATTGAAGCTGAAGGGAAAATAAATTCCGAACTCGTCACTGTGTTGAAGTCAATCCCCGTTGAAAATTGTCAAAAACTTTCCAAAGCGATTGTTAATTATGTGGTCCGCACTCAAGAAAGCGTGGTACTAGATGATGCTGCCGGAGAGGGACAATTTACCAACGACCCCTACATCCAAAAGCATCAGCTCAAATCAATTTTATGTGTGCCGCTGATTAATCAATCTCAAATCATTAGTATTGTTTACCTAGAAAATAATCTCACAGCCGGAGCTTTTACCCCAGAAAGAGTGGAATTATTAAAAGTGTTATCTGGACAGGCGGCGATCTCGATCCAAAATTCTAAGCTTTATACAGAAGTCCGCGAAAGTGAGAACAGACTCGCTCAATTTTTAGAAGCAATTCCAGTGGGGGTGTCAGTGCTGGATGCTTCTGGCCAATTTTACTATAGTAATCGCGCAGCTATTCAATTATTAGGTAAAGGAGTTCTTCCTAACGTCACCAGCGAGCAAATACCAGATGTTTATCAAGTCTATAAAGCTGGAACAGAGCAGGAATATCCCTATGCTGAATTGCCGATTGTGCGAGCGCTGAAGGGCGAAAATGCCACCGCTGAGGATATGGAAATCCACCAAGGAAACAAGATTATTCCGATCGAGGGTTGGGGTACACCAATTTATGATGAAAATGACAACATTTCTTATGCAATTGTAGCCTTTCAAGATATCACGGAGCGTAAAAAAGCCGAAACAGAGCGCATTAGATTTACCAATGAACTGTTCCAACTAAACAAAGCTTACGAGCGCTTCGTCCCCAATCAATTCCTCCACTTTTTAGATAAATCAAGCATTATTGATGTGGAATTGGGCGATCAGGTGGAGTTAGAAATGTCGGTACTTTTTTCTGACATTCGCGATTTTACCACGCTCTCGGAAAGTATGACGCCGGAGGAGAATTTCAAATTTATCAATTCCTATCTTTCTCGTATGGAACCCGTTATTAATGAAAATAACGGGTTTATTGATAAATATATTGGCGATGCGATTATGGCGCTGTTTAGCGGCGAGGCGGATAATGCTGTGAAAGCGGGAATTGCCATGTTGGACTGCCTCGTTGAATACAATCAAAATCGCGCCAATTGTGGTTATCCACCGATTCAGATTGGGATTGGCATCAATACTGGAACTTTGATGCTGGGAACGGTGGGCGGACCAAATCGCATGGACGGGACGGTAATCAGCGATGCGGTGAATTTAGCTTCTCGGGTGGAAAGTTTGACGAAAAATTATGGGGTGTCGCTATTAATCACCCAGTCAACTTACTCGCGTTTAGAAAATCCATCTCTGTACGCAATCCGCACCCTCGATACGGTAAAAGTCAAGGGAAAATCTGAATTAGTAACAGTTTATGAGGTGTTTGATGCTGACACGCCAGAAATCAAAGCAGGCAAGTTAGCTACGCTGGAATTGTTTGCAGAAGCGAGGGCAAATTACTTGCAAGGGAAGTTAGCTGAGGCGGCTGGGATGTTTGCCGAGTGTTGGGGTCAGAATCCGGGCGATCGCGTCTCTAAGATTTATTGGGAACGCTGTCAGTCTGCATTGATGAGTCGCAGCACAAAAATTAAAGATCTGCTACACAATTTAGATTAATTGGAACAGTCCCAAACTCGATCGCTACATTGTTGGAGGGGGCTCTCATTTTCATTTTTCACGAGTGGTATTGAGGCGACGGTTGGGTGCAGTCTCGGTTGGAGGGAGTGTGGCTGCTAGCGCTGAATTTGGAGTAAACGGCTAGTTTGTTGCGGCTGCGGGAGTTTTTGGCGGGTAAGCAGAAAGCCTCAGAGTGATGTGAAGGGCGATCGCTTCATTGAGGACGAGGATTAGGTCAAGATCCATCACAGCAGCGATCGCGCGCAAGGAAGGCAAAAGCAAGAGTAACCGAATTTTTCTGGCATTATCTAAACTTATGTCCCTGTGTAAAAACATACCGAAACATATCCTATACTTTTCGCCCAATTCGGTATGCAACATTAGCTATAAGTTTGGGAAAAGTAATTCTCCTTTTCTTGTTAAAATGCTAAAATTAGCTTTAGATGATTAATAGTAAAGCTGGGCAGTGCTTGTGTCAAAAACTGTATATTTATAAATTTCAGTAAAACGTAATCAGCGAGCAGATTTATGTATACTCAACTTTCATTGTGGGAAGAGCCAAAAGCAGAAAGCCAGAAGCACGGTCAGCAATTATCTCTGCCTGATGCCGAAATAATCATGTACCGCGACTTCTTCAATAACAATGAGAGCAACCAGATATTTGCGGAATTGTACGGCACTATTAATTGGAAGCAAGAGGTGGCTCTGCTTTTTGGCAAGCAAGTCGCTATACCGCGACTTAGCGCATGGTACGGAGATGCAGGTAAATCTTACACTTACTCCAAAATAAAAATGGAGCCTAATTTATGGACACCTACACTCATAACAATCAAATCTAAGATAGAAGCAATAGCAGGTACATTGTTTAACAGCGTGTTGCTTAATCTATATCGTGACGGCAAAGATAGCGTAGCTTGGCACAGTGATGATGAATCAGAACTTGGTGAAAACCCAGCGATCGGTTCTGTAAGTTTTGGGGCTACTCGTCGTTTTATGCTCAGGCACAAATACCAAAAAGAAACGAAATTAGAAATTCAATTAACTCCTGGAAGCCTCCTGCTGATGAAAGGAGTAACTCAGCATTTTTGGCAACACCAAATCCCGAAATCAGCCAAAGTTACTGAACCAAGAATTAACCTTACTTTTAGGAAAGTAAGCTAAATGAATTAATGGTAATTGGTAATTTTCCTATGCGTTTATATGGCTTTACTTGCGGTTTTAATAAAAAGATATTGCAACTTTTGTTAACAGTAAAAGTAGCGATTTTCGCACAGCAATAACAGTACCGCCGAATTAGCGATCGCACGGGAGTGCCGCTGCTAAGGCTGAACCTCGATCAAACGGCTAGTTTGTTGCGGCTGCGCGGGTTTTTGGCTGGTCAGCAGAAAGGCTCAGAGTGATGTGAAGGTCGATCGCACTTCTTTTCTCTCAAAGTCTCATTCTTCACGTTTACCGATTTTGCCTGTTAAGGTGTAGTGCATTCCCTTAAGTTTTACCTCATCTTTACTCCCTAACTCTTTCAATTTCCATAACTAACTCGAAGCTAAATGTGATCAAACTATTGACATAAGTTTAGTATCATCTATATTAATAATTCGTAAATAGCTAGATCGGGAGGAATACAAATCTCGACAAAAATAATTATATCTGAAGATAGACGAACCATAAATTCAACACAGCTAGGCTATATAACTAGCATCAAAGAAACTACTTGAAAATAGCTTATAATAAATTGATTAATATAACGAATGATATAAGGAATTTTTAAGTAGAGCTTAAGATAAAAAAAGGAAATTTATGGTACTGAGTATTATTGTTCACGGTGGAGCAAAAACCATCACACAAGACAAGGTTGCAGCCAACAATGCAGGCTGTACCGCAGCAGCAGAAGCTGGTTGGGCAGTGCTCACAAGCGGGGGTACAGCAGCAGAAGCTGTTGAGGCAGCTATCCGGGTTCTGGAAGCTGACCAGACATTTAACGCAGGCTTTGGATCGGTTCTCAACAGCAAGGGAGAGGTAGAGCTAGACGCAGCGATGATGGAAGGCGGTTCATTAGCTTGGGGAGCCCTCGCAAATGTTAAAGGGGTGCGCCATCCCATCTCCGTGGCGCGAAAGATTATGGATAAAAAACCCATGTTCTTAGTAGCGGATCACGCAGAACATTTTGCGGCCGAAAATGGAGCCGAGATGTGTAAAAAAGAAGACTTAATCGCGGATGAGCAACAGGAAGAGTGGGAGGAGGAAAAAGAAGTTATTGACCGCCCCAATACCGTTGGTTGTGTAGCTTTGGACAGCAGCGGCATCTTAGTTGCGGGTACCTCAACAGGCGGCACTATGAATAAGCCCGCCGGTCGCGTCGGCGACAGCGCCATTATCGGCTCAGGCTTGTTTGCTGAAAATGAACAAGGCGCTTGCTCGACCACAGGCGATGGCGAGTCGATTATACCAGTAGTTCTGGCTAAGACGGCGATCGACATTCTAGCGTCCGGCAAGCACCCAGATGAAGCAGCGCAGAAGGCAATTGAGACTCTGGCATCTAAGGTGGCAGGAGAAGCTGGGTGCATCCTCATAGACCCTCAAGGGCGGGTTGGCTGGGCGCATAATTCAACGGACATGGCTTGTGCTTATAGAACGTCAGCAATGGACAAGGTGGCTGTGTTCACTAAGAAAAAACAACTCGTCCATCATTGAAATTATTGAGGTTGCATTCTCCCTAGTTGGAGAGTGTTAAAATTCCGCAACTAATATCTTGTTTCCTAGGTATTAAGTAGCTGGACATCAATAAACATTTTTTCAATTTGTAGGGCGGGCATTGCCCACCCTACTTTTAATTGTGTCGAGCTACTTAGTGGCAGGCAAAACAGTTCAATTCAAACTCGACTTGAAGGTTTCTTCTTATGAACTCAACATACGACTTTCCTTACTTTCAGGGTAATTCTCTTTCTGATTTGTTTGCTGCAGACATCACAGATGCACGTTATGCGTTCATCCTAAATTACCCTGCAACTGCCAGTTGGGCTGCTTACCCCAACAGAAAAAAATACTTTATTCAAGACGGCAGCAGTGAAGCCACCAAAACTTCTTTCGACAAGATTGGTCAGAAGGAACCTTGGAAAAATCTGGCTGTGTTAGGCGATGCCATCCCAGGGATTGTGATTAATCAGCCGCCGAACTCGCTGATGGATTATTGGCGGGAGCATTTTGGCTTCAGCTACAGCAGTATGGAGATGATAGACTGCTCAACTTATCTCGAAGATCTCAGCGTAAGCGATCGCTTTGACAAACTCCTCACTCTATTTCCCTTTGACAATCTCAAACCAGAAAAACACGCCGTCCATCCTGACATCCACTACCACTTGCTCAGCAAAGCCACGCTAGCAGAATTACGCGTGCAATGTCCGAAATACCAAACCTACAATCTGCACGAAGTCAATCTCGAAAGCATTCAGTTACCAGAGCAATTCCCCTACTTGATTAAAACATCGCACGGACTTTCTGGAGAAGGCACTTATATTATCAAAAGCGCCAGCGATCTGAACTACTGCTTGCAGGAAGTGAGGAAATATCTGGATATCAAGTTGCTGGATACGATTATTGTCTCGGAATTTGTCAAGAATGAAGTGCAGAACTACTGCGTGCAGTTCTATGTAAGCAAAACGGGAAATATCACGCTTATCGGCACTACCAGCCAACTTGTCACCCCAGAGGGCAGCTATTTAGGGGGACTGATTCACTACCGCGAAACCGACATGAGTAGGTTTTTTGAGATGATTGCCACTATTGGTAAATATGCTCACCAACAGGGTTATTTCGGCGTTATTGGCTTCGACGTGCTGGAAGACTCTGAGGGACAGTTGTATGCCATAGATGCCAATTTCCGAGTTAATGGCTCGACTCCGCTTTGTGTGCAGCGCCATACCTTACTGGGGCTGGGAAAGGAGGTGGCTCAATATTCCAGTAGCTGGCGAATGGATGGGACTTTGGAATCGATTCTTGTCACGCTGAAACCAGAACTCGCTCGCAAGGACTTGATAATTCTGTCAGCTTTAGAGAAGGTTAAATACGGAAAAATCTACACGGAAATTTACGGGATAGTTGCGGGTGAGGATATGAAGGAAATGCAGCACATCGAGGAGAATTTGCACAGTAAGGGATTGCAGCAATTTGGTTGATATCTACTCTACTGATTGCAGCGGTTGTGCGGTTCAATTAAATGTGCTGGATAAATATTCTTCCAAGGCAAAATCTACTCGGTCGGTTTCTCAAAATAATCTTTAACTCGCTACTCTGCTGATAATTCTTGAATTTTGTTAATAGTCTCTTGGTAATCAGTTGTATTTCCTTGGTACTTGTACAAGTCAGCGGCTTTTTGATAATCTGCGAGCGCCTCTGCTTTTTGTCCTAGGTCAGACTTGGCTAAACCACGATTGTAGTAGGCATGAGCGTTATAGTAACTAAGCTCGATTACCTTACTATAATCTGCGATCGCTGCTTCTTTTTCCCCTAGATTATACTCAGTCAAACCCCGATTGTAGTAGGGATTAGGATTGTAGTAATTAAGCTCGATTACCTTACTATAATCTGCGAGTGCCTGTGTTTTTTCACCTAGAGCAGACTTGGCATTACCGCGATTGTTGTAGGCAACAGCAAGTTTGGGATCGATGTCAATCGCCTGATTATAATCTGCGATCGCCTCTGCTTTTTGCCCTAGGGCAGACTTGGCTAACCCCCGATTTAAGTAGGCATCAGCATAGCAAGAATTAAGGTCGAGCGCCTGATTATAATCTGCGATTGCTTCTTCTGTTTGCCCTAGGGCAGACTTAGCTAAACCACGATTGTTGTAGGCATCAGCATAGCAAGAATTAAGGTGAATCGCCTGATTATAATCTGCGATCGCTTGTTCATTTTCTCCTAAATTATACTTGGCTAAACCCCGGTTGTTGTAGGCAACAGCATCTGTGGGGTTGAGTTCGAGCGCCTGATTATAATCTGCGATTGCCTCTGCTTTTTTCCCTACGTCAGACTTGGAATTACCTCGACGGAAGTAGGCATTAGCACTGTTGTAATTAAGGTCGCTCACCTGAGTATAATCTACGAGTATTTCTTCTGCTGTTTTTAGGGCAGAGTTAGCTACACTCCGAGTGTAGTAAGCATCAGAATAGTTGGGGTTAAGCTCGATCGCCTTCGTATGATCTGCGATAGCCTCTTCTGTTTTTCCTAGGGCAGAGTTAGCTAAACCCCTAGTGTAGTAGGCATCAGCATAATTGGGGTTAAGCTCTATCGCCTGATTATAATCGGATATCGCCTCTTCTTTTTCTCCAAGATCGTACTTGACATAGCCCCGCTCGACGTAGGCAACAGCTAATTTGGGATCGAGCTCGATCGCCTGATTATAATCGGAGATTGCCTCTGCTTTTTGCCCAAGGTCAGACTTGACAATACCCCGATTGACGTA
>NZ_JAUBSD010000117.1:0-17016 GCF_036704575.1 Microcoleus sp. K5-D4 | reverse complement strand
GATTTTAAATCACCCTAACCTTCCTTCAGTCTTGTCTTATGGTACTTTGGCTGCTTAAAAACTGTCCGGACTATTGATAAATGTATAAAGCTTACAAGTACAGAATTTATCCCACAGATGAGCAAGAGGTCTTGCTTGCAAAGTCTTTTGGCTGTGCGAGATGGTTCTGGAACTATGCTTTGAATCTATGTCAAGAAACTTACAAGAATACTGGCAAAGGACTATCTAGGGCATACATTCAAGGCTTGCTACCTACACTTAAAAAAGAATACGAATGGTTAAAAGAACCCTATTCTCAATGCTTGCAGGTGGTTGCACTGAATTTGTCTACTGCCTACAAAAACTTCTTTGACAAGAGGGCGATGCTGCCCAAATTCAAAGCCAAGCACGGCAGGCAGTCGATCAGTTACCCTCAAAATGTCAAATTTGACGGCGACTATATCAACTTACCTAAAATTGGTTTAGTTCTCTGTCGGCGACATCGTGACTTTGAGGGCGACATCAAGACCGTTACCGTGTCTCGCAACCCGGACGGCAAACACTTTGTTTCTGTTTTAATTGACGATGGGAAAGAACAGCCTGAGTTAGTCCCAGTAGATAAAGCTATTGGCATTGATGTCGGGTTAACTCATTTTGCTATCACCAGTGATGGTTCTAAGTTTGGCAATCCCAAACATTTTGTCAAACGCCAAAGAAACTTAAAGCGCAAGCAACAAAAGCTTTCTCGCAAAAAGAAAGGCAGTCAAAACAGGAAAAAGGCAAGACGGGCGGTGGCAAAAGTTCACTCCAAGATTGCCCGATGCCGCGAAGATTTTCTACACAAGCTATCCCGCAAGATAGTTAACGAAAACCAAGTTATTGCAGTAGAAAATCTCAATATCAAAGGCATGGTAAAGAATCATAATTTAGCCAAAGCCATTAGTGATGTTGGCTGGGGTATGTTCTGCACAATGCTTAAGTACAAGGCTGAAAGTGAAGGTAAACAATACATTGAGATTGATCGATGGTTTCCTAGCTCAAAAACTTGTCATGCCTGCCTAAATCAAGTTGAGCATCTCACTCTTGATGTTAGGGCATGGACTTGTAAACATTGTGGTACTCATCATGACCGTGATGTAAATGCAGCCCTCAACATTAGAAATGAAGCCTTGCGGATTTTGGCGTTAGGAACTAGCGCTTCTGCCTGTGGAGGGGATGTAAGTCGATCTGGCAAAACTTCGGTTTTGTTGGACGCTATTCCCGTTGAATCAGGAAGCCAGCGCTGTACCAATGAAGTGGTCAGCGTCTGGTAGTTCACTCCACACTCAAGGCATCGAACCACTGTAAAATCCGATTCCATGCCCACCACCGATCGCTATCAGCAAATTGATGCTGACAACGTTTACTACTGATATGCCCAACATGACCGCCGTAGGCTGTCACCACTAATTCTAAGGCAGGATTGTTCGCACTAATTGCTTGCAACTCAGGGACAAGCACCGGGTCAAACATCGGATCGTCGGCTGCATAAAGGATGAAAGTGGGTTTTTTGAGGTGAGGCAAAATGTGTAGAGCGCTGCTAGCGTCATAGTATTCTTCCACAGAGGAGAAACCTAACTGGCCAATTACCAGTTCGTGGTCAAAGCCCCAAATGCTGTTGGCGCGTTCAATAGCTGCAGGATCGATCGCCCCTGGATGCGTTTTTGCGATGTTTTTTGCTAGTTTTTTTAACTGTCGCGCGATCGCTTTTTCTAAAAATTTCCCCCACTCATCTTTAACTAGATAAGACAGAGAACGGTTCGAGTCCAAGCTGGGGCAAATCACCGCCGCGCCTGCTAGTTCTGACTCTTCGATCCCTAAGTCAGGCCCCCAATCTGCGATCGTCTGAGCTGATTTTACGGCCCACAAGGCTAATTGTCCGCCCAGGGAATAACCCGTGAACCAAAAAGGGGCGGGACATCCCATTTCTTTAGCAGCGGCAGCAATCCGAACGAAATCTTCACCTTCGTATAGGCCATCAGAAGTCAGGGTGGGAGAGAGTTGGGCAGTTTTGCCGTGAGCTCGCCAGTCAAATAATACCACTGCACAGCCTTGGGCATAGGCTTTACGGCCTAGTAGCTTCAGATACCATTGATTATCCAGATCGCCAGTAATGCCGTAAGTGCCGACAATCGTATATCGGGGATTTTCGGGGATGGCCACCCAGCCGAAAATCGGGACTCCACAGGCGCCAGTAAAGATGTGTTCTCGGTAAGGGGGTTCTGGGTAAGGGATCGTCTTTTCCCAACCGCGACTAGCCCTTAATGCGGTGTACAACGTCATTAATAGGCCGTTGTTCAGCAGCCAAGGTGGAGTATAGGCAATGGTCATAAGCGAATGTCGGAAATGTCTGTCTCGTTGGTGGGATTTTTTTACTTGACAGGTTGGCTATTCTAGCGAATAACTCTGAAAATCGCAATACTTATACTTTTTGAGTAAATGCACTCAAGGGCGAAGTCAAGCCAAAATATTAATGGCTATTCATTTGGAACCATTTATTTGCGAATACAGAAGAATGCCAGCTAACGAGGTTTAGCATATTGTAGCGGATCGCCCAAACTACAAAAACCTGGTTGCTTTCAGAAACAGGGTTTCTGAGTCTTGCATCCCCGCGCAGATGTACAATAGGACGATCGCACTCTCCGACTCCAAGCGCGATCGAGCCCTACACCCTGCCTCAAGTGGGCAACATCAGATAGAACGCAGTAAACAAATATAAAATGGAAGCAATACAACTGTCTTTATTCTCAAAAGAGGAAGAGACAATTCCTGCCAAAAAGCAGAAGAAAGCAAAATTAGGGCGTTACGAACGCATCCAACGCGAACTAGAAGCAAATGACTGCGACCCCTACAAGATATTCATTGATATTGAATCTCAGTCACTGCCAAAATCAGACTATACATTTGTCGATCTTTTTTGCGGTGCGGGCGGCATGACCCAAGGTTTATTGCAAGCAGGTTTTCGACCAGTAGCAAGCGTTGAAATTAATCCCATCGCCTCGGCAACTCACACAAAAAACTTTCCCGATTGCCATCACTTGTGCGACGATATAAAAAACTTAAATCCCCAAAAGTTGCTCGCTGAAATTGGTTCGCCAGAAGTTCATGTTGTTGTAGGAGGGCCGCCGTGTCAAGGCTTCTCAGTTGCAGGAAAACGCGACCCCAACGACCCTCGAAATCGCTTATTTAGAGAGTTTGTCCGCGTTGTTTCTGAAATACGTCCTTGGTATGTTGTTATGGAAAACGTACCCGGAATATTGACTATACAGAAAGGAGCTGTTAAGCAAGCGATTTGCGAGGCTTTTCAGGAAATTGGCTATCCCCATATGTCCGTTGCTGTTCTTGAATCAGCCGCCTATGGAGTCGCGCAAATCCGCCCGCGAGCCATTTTTATTGCCAATAGATTTGGGATGCAAAATCCCTATCCAAAGCCGCAATTTTTGCCCGAACAATACAAAGCGATTGAGTCAGCAATTGATGATTTACCAGAGTATACTCCCATACCAGAAATTAACCACCAATGGACTCGTCATTCTGTTGAGTACATGGAAAGACTTGCTAAAGTTCCACCAGGCGGTTCTTTGTATGAAAGCTACGCCGATGCTTTCAAGCGACAGTATCCGGGAAAACCGAGTATGACTGTTAAAGAAAATCACGGTGGCACTCATATTCATCCTTATCTCAATCGCGTTATTTCCGCTCGCGAAATGGCTAGATTGCAAAGTTTCCCCGATTCATTTATTTTTGAAGGTTCAATGAAAAAGGCAATGTGGCAAATTGGAAATGCCGTGCCGCCCCGTTTAGCAGAGTGTATCGGTTTTGCACTTATTCCATACTTGACTGATATTGCACTTAACAAACCTAGCTTAGTTACGATTAAACCTCCCGAACAGATTCAGAACGTATAGCTATTTTAAATTAGATACTACTACTTAATTTGAGTATTCTTACTATTTCTCCCAGCAGTTGATCTAGAGCTTGTGAGCAGTTGACTTGTGTTTTGTTGGGGAGAGATGCGCTATCTCTAATTTGCTCATGCAGAATACCATCACTTATATTTCTTTGGAAATCATCTAGGTTTTTCATCGATTTTTTGAAAGATGTGGTACCCCTGTAATTATTTACTACTTCAGTAAATTTATCTTTACCAAATATGGGAGGTACATGATCCATAATTGCACGAGTAAGCATGGCAGTAGCAAAATAATTTTCATGAGAATAGTTACTATTTAGTTCCTCAGATAATTTTATAAGTTTTGAAAGATCAAATTTTGATTTTTTTGATGAAATTTCTTTAAGTTCCTGTAGTCTGCCTTCATCAATAAAATGGTGATTGGGTGACACATTTAAAGCTCGATCAACCTGATTTTTTGGTTTATTTGTACTCGCGATCTTCTCCACTTCAGCTATTCCTTTAGGTGTAATCCAAACATGACAATCAATCTCATCCAATGGATTATCTTTTTTTATAAAATCCTCCGTGGATAAGTATTTTGAAATAACTAAAATTTCACCTCTCGATAAAAGTAGAGAATTAGCAATATAACGAAGAGAGATATTTTTAGTAGTTCTATTGAGTTCGGAAGCAGCTTGATAAACACAATGCAAAAAATCCAAATGCGTCTTTTCTAGTGATCCAGAATATTGACTATCGACGTTCATAGTTAACCTCAATAAAATCTTTGTACGATCGTTCACATTCAGTATCTCTAAACAGTATATTATATACGGCTTTGTACAAATATGCCCACGTCGTGCGAAGGAATCTGAAATAATCGTTCTAGCTTCTTAATTGCTGGCAATGGTTTACCTTCAGCTTGGCAACTTTCGATTAGTAACTCCAGTACCTCTCGCGCATTGTAGATAGCTTCTTCATAAGAATCTCCGTGAGTTACCGGCTGCATTACATCCTCAAATTCAGGCAAAAACACGACAAAGCATCGATCTTCTTCTGACCATTGGATAACAATTGTATATTTCATGGTTCTGTCTCCTCTGCTTCGATTTGCCTAAGCACCTCAATTGTTTCGTTAAAGTGGACAGGCGATCGCATCAAAGGGAATGACGCGATCGCACTTTTGAGCCAGGTTCGATTGTCAGATTAATCCTTATCGAAGTAAAACCCTATGGTAACTCCCAGCAAACCTACTTGGGGAGTAATGATCAGGGGAATTAAATCCTTGAGTAACCCTTTATCAGAATTTGGCATTAACGAGCTTACCCCTACTACAACAAAAGTCGTAACCAGCGACGTAGCAAACATTGTGAGCAAACGATTAGCTATTTTTGAGCGCGTCCGCTCTCGATTTTTACCAACCCAAGCCTCTAGATTTTGGCAGACTTCCTCGCTAGGGGGGACGCTACCAACGTAGTCGCTAGTATCCAGTTGACCGATCAAAACGATTTCCTCAAGAGTATCGTTATCATTAGGCTGGATATAGCTATAGTTGTGCGGATCGTACTGTTTTGTGTTCATGCTGGTGTTTATGGGGGTTTGTTTTTTCAAGGATTAATGAAGGATTAATGACTTGTTTAGCCCCCCGCAGCTTGCATTATCTAAATATTACTTCCCGCACTTCTTTGTCCGAATTTAGAAGTAAAACTTTAGACCCTTGTTTTATCTCTTTGTGAAGGTAAGCCTCGGTTGCAATAGCTTTCCGAAGCGCCTCAATTTGAGTTATCCCTTGGGTTGTAGCAAGCCATTCCAATAGTTCAGCAGCATCCGCAGATAAAGTGACGGACATCCGCTTAACATTTGGGGGACGCGGGGCTTGTCCAGTATGAAAGCAAGTTTGTGTATTTTTGAACTGCTGTGTGCTCATAAAAGTGCTTGATTGTGTAACACATCCATTATATACCTATATTTGTATTTTAAGGTGTTTTTTTTGCACCAATTTGATGTTAAATATGCTTTGATAGAAAAATTTGAGTCATCGCGTTTACCAAACACAGCCATAGGCAAATAACCATTCAAATTCCCCATCCCGACTGAAGACGGATGCCTCGCAGAGGTACAATAGGACGATCGCATTCCCCAACTCCCACCGTGATAGAGCGCTACACTTTGCCCGAAATGGGCAACATCTGGACTGAAACCGCCAAACTGAAAAGCTGGCTGCAAGTAGAAATCGCTGTCTGCGAAGCTCAAGCCGAACTCGGCTACATCCCCGCCGCCGCAGTCGAAGAAATCAAAGCAAAGGCTAATTTTGACCCCAAACGAGTCCTCGAAATAGAAGCCGAAGTCCGCCACGACATGATCGCCTTCTTGACAAATGTCAACGAATATGTAGGCGATGCCGGCCGCTACATCCACCTCGGTTTAACCAGTTCCGATGTGCTCGATACCGCTTTGGCGCTGCAATTAGTCGCTAGCGTCAATATCTTGTTAGAACGTGTCGAAGAATTGAGTCAAGCTATTCGCTATCAGGCTCAACAGCATCGCAATACCGTCATGGTTGGCCGATCGCACGGAATTCACGCCGAACCCATCACCTTTGGCTTTAAACTAGCAGGATGGCTGGCCGAAGTCTTTCGCAACCGCGCCCGATTAGTGAATTTGCGATCGTCGATTGCAGTCGGCAAAATCTCCGGCGCAGTCGGAACCTATGCTAATATCGATCCGCGAATTGAAGCGATCGCCTGTCAAAACCTCGGACTCGAACCCGATACCGCATCGACTCAAGTCATTTCGCGCGATCGACACGCCGAATACGTCCAAACCTTAGCACTCTTAGCAGCATCGATCGAGCGTTTTGCAGTAGAAATCCGCAACCTGCAACGCACCGACGTTCTCGAAGTCGAAGAATTCTTTTCCAAAGGGCAAAAAGGCTCATCCGCCATGCCCCACAAACGCAACCCGATTCGATCGGAAAGACTCACAGGAATGGCGAGAATTGTCCGCGCCAATGCCGTCGCAGCCTTAGAAAACGTAGCGCTTTGGCACGAAAGAGACATCTCTCACAGTTCCGTAGAACGGATGATTTTGCCCGACAGTTCTACAGTAACTCACTTCATGTTAGTAGAAACCACAGACTTAGTAAAACACCTGCTAGTCTATCCCGAAAACATGAAGCAAAACATGAACCTTTACGGCGGAGTCATCTTCAGCCAGCGGGTGATGTTAGCCTTAGTAGAAAAAGGCACGAGTCGCGAAGACGCCTACAAAATTGTGCAATCTTGTGCTCACGAAGCCTGGAACAAACCGGGCGGCAATTTCTACAATTTAATTGCTAAGGACGATCGGGTAACAGCTAAGATGACTACCAAAGAAATTGATGATTGTTTCGATCCGCAGTATCAATTGAGGCACTTAGATTTAGTGTATCAGCGCTTGGGAATTTGAGGACAATTAACAATTAAAAATGACTCATAGAGAGAAGAGAGCGTTCTCGTGCTTGTCCCACAGTCCGCCGGGGGTTTAAACCCCCGTCTCATAGCTAAAGTCGGTTAAAACCGACTGAAAGACTCATAAAATAAAAGTTTTAGAGAAATATTTCAGTCCTCTTCAGAGGACTTTAGCTATGAGACATGGGTTTCAACCCCTGTCGGTCTGGCGGGCTGGCAGACAAGACGAAAAGGGCGAAAATTCCCCAAGATATGAAATGTAAAAACTCTATTAAATATCCACTTAACAGAGCTATGAAATTAAACCGATTGACAAAATATTTAATTGTATTCTCTCTAATATTACTATCTACAACCACACTGAATTATACAACATCGATTCGCGCCCAGGAGCCGCCACAAGTGCAAATTACCCAACCAGAACCAAACCCTGTAGTACCTGAAAGTATTTTCATGAGTCAACTTCCCCCTTCGGCACGACTCGTTGACATCCGCACCGTAAATCCCAACATTCGCCTCGATATCCGATACGCCACTACTAACAATTTCTTGAAACGAAAGCTTTACCCTATATCGAAATGCGCTTTGAGAAGTTCTGTTGCTCAAAAGTTAGGGCTAGTTCAAACAGATTTGGAAAAAATCGGATGGGGTTTGAAAGTTTACGATTGCTACAGGCCTTTCTCTGTGACTAAGCAAATGTGGCAAGCTTGGCCAGATCCGCGCTATGTTGCTAATCCTGCTAGGGGTTCGCGGCACAATCGCGGTGCTGCTATAGATTTGACTTTAGTCGATCGCACTGGCAAAGAATTAGAAATGCCTACACCTTACGATGATTTTACCGAAAAAGCTCACGGAGATTATCAAGGCGGCAGCGCGGAATCTCGGAAAAATCGTCAAGTGCTTAAGAATGCGATGAAAAAACACGGATTTATGAGTATCACAACCGAATGGTGGCACTTTGATTCGGAAGATTGGCAGAAATTTGCGATTCTTGATATATCGCTTTCCGAGATTCCTTAATTCCACTATTTATTAAAAGTCGCAGATTTGAGGAAGACAAGGTACTGCTGTATCCCCACAGATGTCAGGAAAATTATCGCAATTTTACCGAAAATTCGTATTCGTATCCCCGGAAATTCGAGTCTAATTGTAATGTGTAATTGCCTGTTACTGGCACTTTTCCACTCCACTCTGTTTCATTGCCTTGATAAGGATCTCCGGCTAAAAGTTTGCCACGAGGAGTTATAATTTGCGGGAAAACTTCTTGCCGATTCCTAACAGTCATTGTTTGACCTTTTCGGGCGCGAATCCGGTAAGAGTGGCTGCCGCCACCGATAATTCGACCTTTGACGATCGCCTCATCTCCTCCTGGCAGAAAATTAATCTGCTGGTTGACATTAGAACAACTGCTTTCGGTGCGTCTTTTCGCAACCCAACCGGGAACGGGATCGGTAATTCGCAGCCAACCGTTTTGTTCTTCGGCGACTGAAACAAAGGTATTATTTTTGAGTTTTCCTACTATTTGGCTGCCCCTTACTTGCGGGATCGATCGCACATTTAGCGGTGGATTCGGATCGCTGACTACAGCTTGGCTGATTTTGCAACCCGAATCTGGGGGTGTGACAACTACTGCCTCAACTTTTCGTGGAGGGACTCCTGCAACTAGCGAGGATTGAACAGCCGGGGTTTTTGCAGGTTGGGGTGGGGATTTCGGAGATTCTGCAGCCGGGGTTTGTGCTTGCAGAGATTTTGGTTGCCCAGATTCAGGGTTGTTCGTCGGCCCTGCAATCTGGTTTCTGGTGGATGCCGGGGATTCTGCAAGGGGAAGATCGGATTGTTTCATCGCACCCGACTGTATAGTTGCAACAGCCACTCCCACCGCTGTTGCCAGTCCTGCTAAGCTTACTGTGATGATTTGACCCTTCGTAAATGACATAAAAAACCCTCTCTGTATCTATACTAATAATTTTTGTTTGGGAGTTGGGGCGATCGCCAGTTAATTTATAGTCGAAATACCTAGTGCGGGCCACAGGGTCAGGATTTTTAGATAAAATTTCAGATCCATAATTGTCGCAATAATTTGAGTCAATATATACTGGACGCCTATACTGATGGTAATCTTGCTCTGGGTTATTTGCGCGCCAATTTGCGAAGGTAAGCGTTCAGCGCGAGGTACATAAAATGTCAAAATTGATTCCTCTGAGATTACAACCGCCCCGCGATCGATTGTTGGAGGAGGTGAAGCAGGAAGTCCAAGCAGGACGATCGCAGTCTTTGCACGCCGCTGTGCTGGCTAACCTCAGTCAAGACTCGCAGCCTCTTGGTGTTAACCGGTGTTGGGATGTGGAAGTGAAAGCGGGCAACCGTCCGAGTTTTCGGCTTCCTCCCAAAGCAAGCATTGCTAAAGTGTTCGATCGCGCCGGCGGTAAATTGGTAATTTTGGGAGCGACGGGTGCAGGCAAAACTACGACGCTGCTAGAATTAGCTCGCGTGTTAGTTTCCCGCGCCCAAAAAGATGCTAGTTTGCCCGTACCAGTGCTGTTTGAACTCGGATCGTGGAAAGCAGAATCCGGGGCGATCGCAGATTGGTTAATTGCTCAACTTCAGTTCAAATACCGCATCTCTCCTGCTGTGGGCAAAAAATGGCTTGCCGAACAAAAATTGCTGCCTCTCCTCGACGGATTGGATGAAGTAGAAACCCACCGTCAAAATATCTGCATTCAAGCAATCAATCAATTTGTTGAAAGCGAATTTAAACCCAAACATTTAGTAGCTTGCAGCAGTTTTGAAGCTTACAAAAACTGCGAGACTAGATTTCGCCTACAAGCAGCGGTTTTATTGAAACCTTTAACAGAAACTAAAATCCAAAATTATCTGCTAGAAGCCAGAAGCCGCGAACTTTGGTACAGCATTGAGCATGAGCCGGAGTTGTTGAAATTGGCAAAAGTTCCCTTGCTTCTGAGCATGATGGCTTTGGCTTACGACGATATTTTAATTGAAGCTTGGAAGCGCATAACTTCCGCAGAAGAACAGCGCA
Organism: Microcoleus sp. K5-D4; assembly: GCF_036704575.1. Classification (NCBI taxonomy): domain Bacteria; kingdom Bacillati; phylum Cyanobacteriota; class Cyanophyceae; order Oscillatoriales; family Microcoleaceae; genus Microcoleus; species Microcoleus sp. K5-D4. The sequence goes on along the minus strand of NZ_JAUBSD010000117.1, from coordinate 6,617 downwards.
AATATCTGTTAACTGCCTATATCCGCCACCAAATCACCGGGGAAGTCAAGCAGTATCCCAGAGGAAATGAACTGCGGCCGGAACAAATTCGCCACTGGCTGGGATGGTTGGCCAGAAGGATGGAAGAGCAAGGAATTCAAGAATTTTACCTCGATCGCATACCGTCTAGCTGGCTGCAAACAAAGGAGGAACGGCGCAAGTATCAGTTTGGAGTTAAGCTGGTGGGCGGGCTGATTTGGGTGATTTTGGGATTAATTGCCAGCCTAGTCTCCGGGTCAATTTGGGGATTAATTGCGGGTGCTGTTGCTGCGGTAATTAGTGCTTTTTTGCCGGGAATTCCGGGGATTGAAAGTTTTATATTGCGCCTGGTGCTGTGGTCGAACGGCTACATTCCTTGGGATTATAAGCGTTTTCTCGATGCTGCGACCGATCGCCTGCTGCTGCAAAAAACTGGCGATCGGCGCTATCGATTTATTCACGATTTATTGCAAAAACATTTTTCAGAGATATAAATCCCGACACTTGACAAATTTAAATAATTATGATATCTGTCTTGCCAACCGTCCACGGTTCAATTGCCGAATTTGCGATCGACTCCTAGATCGACACCCCCAAAAGGTTAAGATTCTAATCTGACCCTCCTGCAATCATTGCTTCACCTCCTATGGCAGAAACCTTATTGTTCAACGCCCTCCGCGAGGCGTTAGACGAAGAAATGGCCCGCGACTCCGCCGTATTCGTACTCGGCGAAGACGTAGGTCAATATGGCGGTTCCTATAAAGTCACCAAAGACCTCTATAACAAATACGGCGAACTTAGAGTGCTCGACACCCCGATCGCCGAAAATAGCTTTACAGGCCTAGCAGTAGGCGCAGCAATGACGGGACTGCGGCCGGTCATCGAAGGCATGAACATGGGCTTTTTGCTGCTGGCCTTCAACCAAATTTCCAACAACGCCGGAATGCTGCGCTACACATCCGGCGGCAACTTCAAAATGCCAATGGTAATTCGCGGGCCTGGCGGCGTGGGCCGGCAACTCGGCGCGGAACACTCCCAGCGCTTAGAAGCATATTTCCAAGCAGTACCCGGTTTGAAAATAGTCGCCTGTTCGACTCCCTACAACGCCAAAGGACTCTTAAAATCAGCCATCCGCGACGATAACCCGGTTCTGTTTTTCGAGCACGTTCTTCTTTACAACCTCAAAGAAAATTTGCCAGAAACAGAATATTTAGTGCCGCTGGACAAAGCAGAAATTGTGCGATCGGGCAAAGATGTCACAATCGTGACATATTCGAGGATGCGACACCACGTCATGCAAGCCGTGCCCGCCCTGGTAAAAGAAGGTTACGATCCAGAAGTAATCGACCTGATTTCTCTCAAACCCCTGGACATGGAGACCATCGGCGCATCCATTCGCAAAACTCACAAAGTAATTATTGTAGAGGAGTGCATGAAAACTGGAGGCATCGGTGCCGAACTAATTGCTTCGATTAGCGATCGATTTTTTGACGAACTCGACGCACCGGTTTTGCGCCTGTCTTCACAAGATATTCCCACACCTTACAACGGGAATTTGGAAAGACTGACAATTGTCCAGCCCACTCAAATTGTCGAAGCAGTCCAAAAAATGGTAGCTTTGCGAGTATAAATAGTGATTAGTCAATAGTCATTGGTTGACTGTTGACTGTTGACTGATGACTGTTGACGGATGACTGATGACTGTTGACTAAAATCTGCCAACCGCCAACTGCCAACTGACAACTGCCAACTGACCAATGACTAATAATTAAATATGCAAAAACAACGTTCAATATTAGCCCTAATTTTGGTTTTAATCATCGCCGCCATTACTGTAATAGTAACAATTCCGACGCGGCTGGGATTAGACTTGCAAGGAGGGTCGCAACTCACAATTCAAGTAAAAACTACCCCCACAATTCCCAAAATTGACCAGGGAATGTTAGAAGCAGTGCGGCGGATTGTCGAAAACCGGGTTAACGGTTTGGGCGTTTCCGAAGCATTAGTCCAAACAGTAGGAGAAGACCAAATTCTCGTGCAGTTGCCCGGAGTAAATGACCCACAGCAAGCAGAACGAGTCTTGGGCGGCACTGCCAAGCTAGAATTTCTGGAACAACTGCCCGGAACAGAAGCACAATTAGGCATTGAAAGGCAGTTGCAGCAGGAATTGCTGGTCAAACAAGCAGAATTGAAAACTAGCCCGAATGAGGCGGCTATTAAAGAAAATCAGGCTGCTTTGAAAAGAAGCAATGAGGCGATCGCCAAACTCTTTAAAAGCACCGGCCTCGGTGGCGAAAACCTCAAAGACGCTCAACCTCAACCCTTGGCGGCTGGGAACAACTGGAACGTTGCTCTTGTTTTCGATACCAAAGGAGGCGAACTCTTTGCCCAACTCACTAAAAATTTAGCAGGCACCGGACGCAGTATCGGTATTTTCCTAGACGACATAATGATCAGTTCTCCAGTCGTCGGCGTTGAATTTGCCCAGACAGGAATTACTGGTGGGAGTGCCGTAATTCAAGGCAACTTTACAACGCAAGAAGCAAACGATTTAGCAGTGCAATTGCGTGGCGGTGCTTTGCCGGTGCCGGTCGAAATTGTAGAAAACCGCACGATCGGCGCTAGCCTGGGTAAAGACAGCATTCAAAGCAGTATTAACGCAGGTATAGGTGGCTTAGTTTTAGTCTTGATTTTCATGGTTGTCTACTATCGGCTCCCCGGCGTAATTGCCAATATTGCGCTGTTAATTTATGCTCTGTTAACTTGGGCAGCTTTCGTGCTTTTGGGAGTGACATTAACGCTGCCGGGAATTGCTGGTTTTGTGCTCAGCATCGGGATGGCCGTGGATGCTAACGTGCTGATTTTTGAGCGCACGCGGGAAGAGTTGCGGGCAGGGAAATCGCTTTATCGATCGGTCGAATCTGGTTTTTACCGCGCTTTTTCCAGCATTTTAGATGGCAACGTCACAACGGTTATTGCTTGTGTTGCTTTGTTCTGGTTGGGCGCTGGTTTAGTTAAAGGGTTTGCTGTAACTCTGGGATTGGGCGTAGTAGTGAGTATGTTTTCTGCTATTACTTGCAGCCGCACTCTACTTTTGGTAGTGTTAAGCTTTCCCGCGCTGCGAAAACCTCAGTGGTTCTGTCCCAATTTGTCGAAAACTGCTAATAGTTAACTGTTGTTATTAGTTATTAGTTATTAGCTATGTGTTAGTTAGCTGCTACTAATAACCAATAACCAATAACTACTGACTTCTTCCTTCAATCCGTTACATCCGTTACACAATCCGTTGCCGAACTTCCGTCTTCCTTCAAATTATGAAATTCAGTGTTATCAAACAGCGATCGCTCTGGTGGAGTATTTCCGCCGCTATAATCCTTGCAGGTATAGTGTCGATGGCGATTTCTTGGACTCGTCCCGACATCCGCGCACCGCTGCGCCCCAGTTTGGACTTTATCGGCGGCACTCGCCTGCAATTTGAACTCGACTGCACGAAACCGGAAAATTGTAAACCAATCGATATTGCTGCTGTCCGCGAAGTCCTGGACGCCCAAGGTTTGGCAGGCAGCAGCATTCAAGTTATCGGCCAAGAACAGCGAGGTTTATCGCTGCGAACGAAAACTTTGGATGTCGAACAGCGGACGAATTTGCAAACAGCTTTGAGCGAAAAGATAGGCGCTTTTGCTCCTCAATCTACTCAAATTGATACGGTTGGGCCTACCCTCGGTAAACAATTATTTACTTCGGGATTGTTGGCTTTATTTCTTTCGTTTGCTGGAATTACGGTTTATCTAACGTTCCGCTTTCAGTTAGATTACGCCTTTTTTGCTTTCGTTGCTCTGTTCCATGACGTGTTGGTTACTCTTGGTGTTTTCTCGTTTTTGGGTTTAGTTCAAGGAGTGGAAGTTGACAGTTTATTTGTGGTCGCGCTCTTGACAATCATCGGTTTTTCTGTTAACGATACAGTGGTAATTTACGATCGCGTGCGAGAAATAATCAAGCTAAATCCGGGACAGTCGATCAATCAAATTGTCGATGATGCTGTTATGCAGACCATGGGAAGGTCAATTAACACGACTTTTGCTACTCTCCTGACACTGTTTTCCATCTTTTTGTTTGGCGGCGAAACCCTCAAATACTTTGCTTTAGCTTTGATTGTCGGTTTTATTGCGGGTGCGTATTCGAGTATTTTCATTGCCAGTACGCTGCTAGCTTGGTGGCGCAGTCGTCCGGGCCAGTCTATCCCCGTCCCCGCAGAAGGAATCAACCAGTCAGAGGAAGTTTAATTGACTGTTGACGGTTAACTGTTGACGGTTAACTGTTGACGGTTAACTGTTGACTGACTAATAATAAATCATCAATAATCAATCACCAATGATAAATGACAAATAACAAATGACTACTGACCAAACTTTTCAAATTGAAGTCCAAAGGCTTCACAAACTAACAGTTTACGGTCGCTGGTTAACTGTGATATTGCTGTGGACTAGCATCGGTTCTTTGAGCATTTGGAGTTTGCGCCGCGAAATCGCTTTGTGGTTAGAACACTTCACTTGGGCGGCGGTGCGCTACGGTTTATCTTTTCATCGCTGGCCGACTCTGGGTTTGGGTTTGTGCTTGGGAATGACTTTAGCTGTGCTAACTTGGCAAAGTCGCAATATGGTGCGAGGATTGCCCCTGCGGGAAAAAGAGGGTTTGGAACGACAAGTTCGCCGCATTCGCCAACAGGGGCCGAGTCATCCTTTGTGGAAATGGGTTTGCAAAGGTTCGCGGTAGCCGACGGGCTTTATTCTTTAGTCTCAAGCCAGAGGAACGAAAGTTTGACCAGAAGCGGTTTCAACCAGGGTAAACGCATCTAAATTAATTTGACAAAAACGTGATTTTGTGCATTCATAACTAACTAAAAAAACCTTCTTAAAATTCTTAATTTTAACCCGACTTGAGCAGATTAAATCACAACCTTAAGATTTTCTGAACTTCTTAAAGCCGGATAATTTTCCTTCTTAGATGGCTATTATATTTCGAGTATTAACTGGCCGAGTTTAAAATTTTCACTAAATAATTATTGTCCATTGCAGCGCGATACCGTTTCATTTTTAGACTTTGTTTTGAAGTTTTTTCTTGTTTCAGTAAGTTTATAGCACTCGCGACGTAGAAGTGCAAAATTTTCTGGAGAGTTCTGTTTCCGAATTCGGCTTTCATCTTCACAAAATGTAACGTCTAGCGTCCAATGTAAGCTATTTTCAATGCCCCAGTGACTGCGGAGCGCCCCAGCAATTGTCTCAGCATTACTACTTAAACTACTCAAATAAAAACGAGCTTCTGTCGTGGTTTTATTCCACACCCGTCGTTCACTAACTATCATGACAACCGTTTTTAATCCCGTCCCTAATTCTTGATTATGCAGAGATGGTAACTCGGATACATCAATAGTCCAGACTTGTCTTTTTTTCACTCGATGATCTACCGCTTCTACTCGCTCATAATAATTTTAATTATTGCATAAATAATCTTCTTTGTTCGCTACCTCAAACCACTCTTTCACAGCTTTGTAGAGGATTTTTTGATTGCCTTTTAAAGCTAAAACATAATCCCCTTTTTTCTGGACAATCAAAGAGGCTATGTCTTTTTGGCATACCATAGCATCTATGGTTATTACACGACCCACCAGTTCTAACATTTCTATTAATGCCGAAATTGCTGTTAGCTCATTAGATTGTCTATGGGCTTGTTTTGTCCTAAAACTAATTGATGAGATGAAGACCAGGCAGTAACTATATGTAGCGCTTTTTGCTGGTCATTTCGGTCATAAGATCGTTTTGCCATCAATGGCAATCACGTTTAGTTCTAATTCCCCGACTATCGCATTTACCCAACTCAAAAAAATTTCTTGAAACTGCTGCTTTTCAATTCTGGCAAACACTCGACTAAACCTGTCATGAGATGATATACGATTGGGTAATTCTAGAAAGCTTTTTAATCATTCATATTTAGCCTTACCATAGGCTTCTATTCCGGACCTACCCCTCTGCACCGCTGATGATAGCTAGAATCGCAATTGATCTAATATCTTTGAGCAAATGTTCTTTACTTATTTCTATTATTTGGTCTTTCAAGTTGGCCAAGTATTCTCAAAAACTGGCATTTAAAATATTCAGGGAAGGCAATGAATCTATTTGTTTTTGTTGGGGAGTTACAGCTTTACTAAAACCTCTTGCCATTGATAGCACCACCACACTACAAGAAAATATATAGAAAATTAGTCGGCTATAACTGTAGCATATTTTGGGTTAAAGTTAAGATGCGTTTACCTTGCGGTTTCAACAGTAGGATATCGGATTGATCGTCGGTAATTGGCCGTTTGCCGGAAGTAAGGGAAAACACGCAGAATATAAATTCCGTGCGATCGCGGATGGCAGTGCTGCAAAAATAGGGCAAACTGATAGATAGGTTAAATAAGAATGAGCTAAATAAATAAGGTCGCTGGCCGTTTCAGAAGCTCTAAATCCAAGGCTGTATCTACCGCTAAACTCACTTTTGGAGGACGCAATAGGTTGACTTCTTTAAGGGAAACGACTCGCGCCTCGGAATACGCAAATTCC
>NZ_JAUBSD010000116.1:13492-17214 GCF_036704575.1 Microcoleus sp. K5-D4 | reverse complement strand
TGTGGGTTGCATCTGCGCTTTCCTCGCTCAAAGATTTAGGCAATAAGTCTAATGACTAAGGGCTACTGACTACTGACTAAATCAATCATTAATAAATTCACCTTCACAGATAATCGAGTCTCGGTTCTCCAAATCTTCTTGATTCCAGACCGCGTTTAATGCTGCTGAACTTAAGGAAGTTGACATCGTATTTAATGTTGTGTTGTAGTATTCAGCAGCATTATTAAGTTCGACCTGTGGCGCTTCCTTGAAGTACGAATTAATATCAGGCGTACACCTCTGTGCTTGGTAGTATAAATAAGCTTCAGCATTAATGCACATTACATGGTAGAAATCCTTATTGGCTGCCGTAATATCTCCAAGTTTATACAGCGCTAAACCCCGGTTGAGATAAGCTTTAACATAGTTCGGATCGAGTTCTACGGCTTTGTCAAAGTCTTCAATTGCAAGCTGCATTTGTTTTAATTTATAGCGAACGCAACCTCTGTTATAATAGGCATAAACATTTTGTGGATCGATCGCGAGTGCTGTGTTGTAATCGGCCAGCGCCTGCGTATTGTCTCCTAATTGGTGGTAACAGAGACCGCGATTTATGTAAGCTTTGATATATTTGGGATTCAACCGCAGCGTTTCGTTAAAGTTTTCTGTTGCTGCCTCTTTTTCTCCCAAAAGGTAGTAAGCGCGCCCCCGGTTGTAATAGGTTTTATAATTGTTGGAATTGATAGATAGAGCTCGATTGTAGTCTTCTATTGCTTCTTCGTAATTTCCTAAATTAGCAAGTACAAGTCCCCGGTTGTTGTAGATAGCGTGGCTGTTAGGCTTATTTGCTAAAGCACAGTTTAGATCCTCAATGGCTTTTTCGTGTTCTCCGAGATGACGCCAAGCATTGCCTCGATTCAAGTAAGCCTCGAACAAATTAGGGTTGATATCTAGGGCTTGGCTGAGGTCTGCGATCGCTTTTTGGTAGTCTTTCATGTAATAGTAAACCAAGCCGCGATTGTTATAGGCTTTGGCATCGGCGGGATTGAGTTGCAGTATCTGATCGAAGTCCTCAAGTGCCGCTTCATAGTTTCCTTTCTTGGCGCTGTGCAAACCGCGCTTGTAAAATTGTTTGAGGTTCATAGGTCCACTTTCAGGATTGCTTGATTCTGGGGGTTGATTCCTGTGCAGTCAGTCTGGAGTTAGACAGCCGTTAATCTGTTTAAAGAGCATCCACCTGCGGTCAAAGTAACTCTTAAATGATTCCCGGAAATCTACCCTAAACAGAATTTGTGGTTTATTTTAACAGTAGTTAAATCCTGTTGAAAGGCTCTGCACGTCCGCTGGATTTACTTATTAGTCAGTTCGATAGTTTACCCGACGATCGACTTGCTCTCAAAAGTCTAGTTTTACTTGGTGCTCTGTGTCTCTTGATGCGGCGGCGATCGGCTCGATCGGCAAATTAAGTTTGAGACCGCTACTCAGTATAAATTGTTGCCAGCAGTCCCACCGAGTAAACTCTATATTTTTTTGACAAACTGCGTCTCAGTATTTGCAGCAGCACGTCTCTACAAACTTTTGTTGCCTAATTACCAATTACCGATTGATTTCCTCTTCCACATAAACCCTCAATTTCTCCAAATCTGGAAGTTCGATCAATTCTTGTTCCTTTTCCTTAACCGACACGGGCATCATCACAGGTTTACGCTGCTCGATCCAGCAACTCGCCAGCGGTAAAGTTTGTTCCAAATCTTCCAAAGGCCTGGGAATTACCATCACCGCGTTCAACTCGCCAATTCGCTCAGCTTCGTACATCCCCGCTTCTACGGCTACTGCTACATCTGCAACTGCACCGCGAATAATTGCCGTGCACAAGCCGGCGCCAATTTTCTCGTAAGCTGCCAAGTGTACGTCTGCGGATTTGAGCATAGCATCGCAAGCACCGACCATTGCCGGAAATCCCCGGGTTTCGAGCAAACCGATCGCCTGATTGCTAAGCCGAGAATAACTGCCTTTTTCCGAAAGTTCAGTCAGCCGAAAGCCGATCGGCAAAACCACTTCCAAATTAGCCAAAGGTCTAGGAATCACCAACTTAGAAACAAACTGCCCGAACTGTTCGGCAGTTTGAGCTCCAGCTTCCACAGCCAAACGCACATCCGAAATTCTGCCCCGGACGATCGCGGTACAGTGGCCGGAACCAATTTTTTCGTATCCTACTAAAATCACTCCTGCCGACTTCAGCATCATGTCAGCAGTCCCCACAATTGCCGGAAAACTCTTGGTGGATACCAAACCCAAAGCAGTGTCTTTGAAGTATTCCTGGCGCTGCGATCGCTCTTCGTGACTGTTACGATCTGTTTGTCCGTCCATCTTCTATTACCCTTAGAAACTTCCCAAAATAAAAATTTGTTGATAGTTTATAGTTTCTCAGATGAGAAGACAGACTGCACGAGCTACAAGACACAGATTGCTGCGGCAAGGCCTTACCAATTGCTGAGCTACCAATAATATGAGATTACCTATTTATATTTGATCTTTCTGCCTTCAGCATAGCTGCCTTTTGCGGAAATGACGGCTACCCGGAACCGCCCGATAGAGTTTGGCCGTTTTCCTCCGGTCGATTAAAAGCTTGCCGGTGCGGAAACAGCGTCCCCAACAGCCGATTGATGTGAGCTTGACCGTACAGAATAGTTGGCGTTTCCCCTGGTTGGGGCGGCTCTGCGGCAGTGGATTCCGGCGGTTCTGGGGCAGTCTCCGGCGCTGTTTGAGGCGGTGTTTGGGCGGGTTGTGGCGGCTCGATCGGCTCGATCTGTCGATCCACTGGTGGCGTAGTGGCTTCGGGGGTTTCTGGTGATGTTGGCGCTGCTGTTGGCGCTGTTGCGGTTGCTTCTTCTGCGGCGGCTTGGCGGCTGGTATCTCCCATTAGAGAACCTGCTGCCATAATTTGCATTTTCTCGATACAAGGATTGATTAGGGTCGTCCCGGCGCCAATACAGGCATTTTCCCCGATCGTTCCGGCACCTACCACCAGCACTCCTGCACCCAGAATAACGCCCGCCGCGATTTCCAGAGTACCTTCACGGGCGTGAAGGATAACTCCCATACCGATACAGGCACCGGCGGCGATCGAGATCCGGCTGCCCGGCTCTGCTTGCAGGATTGCTCCAGGGGCGATCGCCGCACCCTCATTCACAACTACATCGCCACTCATCAAAATCTGAGAGTTGCTACTTAATTGCAGTGGCGATAAATACATTCGACTTCACCATGAAAGGAGCTATTTTTTTCGATAAAACGACTTTAAATTATGGATTTTCTCGACTGATAAATTTAACCATGTCAATCTAAGAAACGATAATTTACTAATACTGAGAATCTTGATGCTTTAACGTTTTATAGAAACTTTCCGAAGATTCTAGATTTTGACCAACATTTCTCATTCGAGCTTTTTAACTATCTCAAATCCTACTTCAATCCGCTTGGGTTTCTCCCGTTTGCCCCAGTGCGAGGGCTTAACGGAAGAAACAGGCTAATTACCAGGCAAATTAAGGTCGTTGGATAATTTCTTCGAGTACCCGGCGCTTCGCCTTGGAGTCGATGCCGAGCAAGCGGACGTACTCGCCGCTGTGTTCTTTGAGACAGCTTTCGAGGGCAGAAATCACTTCGGATTCGCGGTTGGATGAGATCGGAGCACAACTGCTCCAAGAACCGGTGCGGAAACGGCGCGCGTCGGCGTGTTCCGT
>NZ_JAUBSD010000116.1:0-13392 GCF_036704575.1 Microcoleus sp. K5-D4 | reverse complement strand
CGGAAGCGGCGTGCGTCGGCGTGTTCGGCTCCCACGCTGTATCCTTGGGCTAGTAAATTGCGGATGCTATCGGCAAGAGTTGAACTCAATTGGGTGCCGGCATGGGTAGAATATTTGGTTTGAGTCATATTTGGGTTTTTAGTTTGCTCGTTGCGAATTGGTGCTAGACAGGCGATGTTCTCAGCGCAGCGATAACCCGTTCTCAGAGCGTCATTGATGCCGATGACATGGGTCGCAAATTGAATGTCAGAATCTTGAACGTCAGGCAAGCGATCGGCTTGCTTCTGATTAGTGATGATGGCTCCCGAAGGTACGTACTTACCGGGGGGAATCTCCACATCTTTAATTAGTACGTGCATCATGACAATGCAGCCGTTCCCCACTCTGGCATTGAACACCGTAGAGCGAAAGCCGATAAAGCAGTTGTCGCCCACGTATGCCGGGCCGTGAATTAAACTCATGTGGGTGAGGGAAGTATTTTTCCCCACCCACACAGAATAGGATTTGTCGTCGTCTCCTGTGACTCGGCCTTGTTCTAGGCCGTGAATCACTACTCCGTCTTGAATGTTGCTTCCTTGTCCGATATAAAAAGGAGTGCCTTCATCGGCGCGGATAGATGTCCCGGGGGCAATCATCACATTAGAACCGATATGCACATCCCCAATAATATTAGAAAAGGAATGTACGAAGGCGGTGTCGTGAATTTGGGGCTCAGCCAAGTTTTTCGACCAAGGCGTCGGGGGAGCCGCAACGTTGCGGACTGCCATAAATTAAGTTCTCCTAAGCTGAAAAATTTTTTGTTAGTTGTTAGTTGTTAGTTGTTAGTTGTTAGTTGTTAGTTGTTAGTTATTTTTCCACTAACTGTTAACTGCTAACGGTTGCAACTAGCCGTACGGGTCGTCTTTTTTACTGTAAATGAGGCGGTTTTCTACATTGACAGTATCTATAATGCCTACTACTAGAGCATCGATCGGACGGTTTTCGCTTCCGGGCGCGATCCGGGCTGCGCTGCCTCGGGTTACTAAAACCCATTCATCTATACCAGCGCCCACACAGTCAGCGGCTACCTCATAGCCGGGAACTGGCGAACCTTCCTCATCGATGAATTGCAGCAGTAGAAATTTCGATCCTCTCAGTGTCGGCTCTTTTTGGGTACTGACAACTGTGCCGAGAACTTTGGCCATTTGCATTTTAGGTAATAGGTAATAGGTAATTGGTAACTGTCATTTTTACACTGTCACTTGTCTTTTTTTAATTAGCTCTGTCCTCAGTCCGCTGTCCGCTTTTTAGAGCTTCGTCTAGTAACTAATGACTTATGACTCATGACTCATGACTAATAACCAATATCCCATACCCACCTCAATTAAAAATTAAAAATGCTAAATCAAAAACAGCGCGATTTTTAATTTTTAATTTTTAATTACCAAACGCCCCTAACAGCCGATCGCCTATCTTATGATCTGTTGAGGGGGCGAATGCCGCTAACGCCTTCACGGAACTGTTCTACAGCTTCCGTGTAGCGAATCGGCAGCACGTACTCTAAGTTTTCGTGAGGGCGGGCGATAATGTGGGTGGACATCACTTGTCCGCCGTTAACGCGCTTCACTGACTCTACTCCGGCTGCGACAGAAGCTTGCACTTCCGAGACATCTCCTCTTACAATGACCGTAACCCGAGCGCTACCGATTTTTTCGTAGCCTACCAAGGTGACGCGGGCTGCTTTGACCATCGCGTCAGCGGCTTCTACCACTGCGGGGAAGCCTAGGGTTTCGATCATGCCAACTGCAATTGCCATTGGTTTTACTCCTGATTGAATATTTGGGGAACTAAACAGTTAATTTTTGACGATCGCACAAATTTTCCTTTAACGAAATTTTTGTGCGCTAAGAACTTAGTAGCCTCGGAACTGTTCTACTGCTTCTGTATATCGAATCGGCAGAACGTATTCTAGGTTTTCGTGGGGGCGAGCGATGATGTGGGTAGAGACGACTTCTCCGCCGTTCACACGCTTGACGGATTCCACTCCTGCTGCGACTGAGGCTTGGACTTCCGACACGTTGCCGCGCACAATTACGGTAACGCGGGCGCTGCCGATTTTTTCATAGCCCACGAGGGTAACGCGGGCAGCTTTGACCATAGCATCGGCAGCTTCCACCACAGCGGGAAAACCTTTTGTCTCAATCATTCCCACGGCAATTGACATTTTTGAATCTCCTTTGAGGATGAGCGAAATTACCGTTACAAATCTTTGAGAAATCTAAAAATTTGGACGGGGAGGCCCACATTTTTTAGTAATGCAGTGTAAAGCTTCCTATCCTATAAGAATAGGGGAATCTGTCCACCTTGACAATATAAACTAACATCATAATGTTTAATAACAAAAATTAAAATTTTTTATGTTACTTAAAATAATTTAATATTTATTTAATAATCTTAATATTTAGAGGGGTAGATACCGAGAGCGAGGGGGGATTAAAGTAAGTAATAATACTCATAAAGTAGAGTTCGGTATGTGAAGTCGGAGCTAATCACTGCCGGAAAAATTGGGGATTTCAAAAGGGGGATCGCAGGGAAATCGGCAAAAAAGGCAGTCTTGGCCCATCGGCAGGCATTTTTTTCTTTGAGTGCCTCTTCTACTAAGCAAGTAATTTTGTGTTGAGAGAATTCTCAGTTTAGATGCTTTAATGTATAGTGAATCTTGGGTGCAAATTATTTTGCCAGAACTATACGATCGGGTTTAGTCAAAGTTTTAGGGTATCACGCGATCGCCCGCAACTGTTTTTGTATAAAGGCAGCCCGTAATTTCAAGTTTAAGGGATAAATTAAATGACTCAATTTCTCCTCCAAGCCTGTTGGTGGGTACCTTTATATGGCTTAATAGGCGCAATTTTAACTTTGCCGTGGTCTACGGGAACCGTTCGGAGAACAGGCCCGAGGCCTGCGGCTTACTTCAATTTGCTGATGACGGTGTTGGCTTTCCTGCACGGGTCAGTTATTTTTACAGCGACTTGGGATCAACCGCCCCAACAGTTGCTCGTCCACTGGGTGCAAGCAGCAGATTTAGATTTGTCTTTTGCAATAGAAATCTCCACGGTCAGCGTCGGAGCAATGGAGTTAGTTAGTGTTCTGAGTTTGCTAGCACAAATTTACGCTCTAGGCTACATGGAAAAAGACTGGGCGCTAGCTCGATTTTTTGGGCTGATGGGTTTTTTTGAAGCGGCAATTAGCGGCATTGCCATTAGCGACTCGCTGCTTCTAACTTACGCTTTGTTGGAAGTGCTGACGCTTTCAACTTACTTGCTAGTCGGGTTTTGGTACGCTCAACCGCTGGTAGTAACAGCCGCTAGAGATGCGTTTTTAACCAAGCGTGTAGGAGACGTGCCACTGCTGATGGGAGTAGTGACGCTTTCAACTTTAGCAGGAAGTTTGAATTTTTCCGATTTGGAAACATGGGCTGAAACTGCAACTTTGTCTCCTGTAGTCGCCACTCTTTTAGGTTTGGCTTTAATCTCCGCACCTACGGCCAAGTGTGCTCAATTTCCCTTCCATCTATGGCTCGACGAGGCGATGGAAGGGCCCAACCCGGCTTCGATTATGCGGAATACGGTAGTTGTAGGCGCTGGGGCTTATGTTTTGATTAAACTTCAGCCTGTTTTAGCGCTTTCGCCGATCGCAGATGCGGTGCTGGTGGTTTTGGGTGCGGTGACGGCTGTTGGCGCTTCCTTGGTAGCGATCGCCCAAATCGACATCAAAAGAGCACTATCGCATTCTACCAGCGCTTCTTTGGGTTTGGTGTTTATCGCCGTGGGGCTAAATCAAGTTGACATTGCTTTGCTGTTGCTGTTCGCGCACTCGATCGCCAAAGGTCTATTATTCATGAGCGTCGGGTCAATTATTACCACAACTAACACTCAAGATTTAACAGAAATGGGTGGGTTGTGGTCGAAGATGCCTGCCACGACTACGGCTTATTTAGTAGGCGCTGCGGGGATGGTAGCGCTGTTGCCTTTGGGGAACTTTTGGGCGATGCGGCGCTGGCTCAACGGTTTTTGGACTGTGCCTTTGTGGCTGGTAATAGTGCTGCTTTTAGTTAACGGTTTGACAGCGCTAAATTTAACTCGCATATTCGGTTTAGTGTTTGTGGGAAAACCGCAGCCGAAAACTCGCAGAGCTCCAGAAGTTGGTTGGCCGATGGCTTTGCCGATGGTAATTTTGACGGTAATGGGGCTATTAGTTCCTTGGATGTTGCAGGAGTGGCAACTATTAATTAGTTGGACTGGGCCTTGGGCGGAAACGGGAGATTTTGATGCTTTAAATTTGCTTTTGAAGACGCTGGATACGCCACTGTTGTTGTTATCTGGGTTGATTGGCGTTGCGGTTGGGGTGGCGATTTATTGGTACGGGGTATTACCTCGACCGGTACGGCTGCCGGTGCCGGCGTTGCAGGATTTGTTTGCTTACGATTTTTATATCGATCGAGTTTACCGCTTGACTGTCGTTTGGGCTGTGGCTTTTATTTCTAAAATCAGCGCTTGGACTGATAAGTATGTGGTGGATGGGGCTGTGAATTTGTTCGGTTTTGCCACAATTTTCAGCGGTGAAGGGTTGAAGTACACTGGCACTGGTCAGTCGCAGTTTTATGTGTTGACTATTGCGGGGGGGGTTGCTGTGTTGCTGGCGTTGATTATTTGGCAGTTTTAAACTGTAGAGGTTTGCAGATGAATTTTTCGGGGTTTGTCTGCTTTTGGTCTGATGTTATTTAATTTTTAACCGCAGATGAGGGCGGATGAACGCAGATGAACGCAGATGATTTTAGTCTGGCTTTGTCTGCTTTTTTATCGAGTTTTATTCAAAATCGATCGGCCATAATTCGGTCACTGGAACTTCCCAACCTGGCAAAAGTTCGGGAATTGAAATCATGTCGCCGTCTCTCAATACCATTGGCTCGGCTATCGGAGTGTAAATTGTTACTGTATGCTTGTCTGGGTCGATTAATATTCCTACTTTGGCTCCGAGTTCGATGAATGATAAAATTTTTTCTCGGAGGGGTTTGAGGCGATCAGACTGAGATTTGATTTCTACCACTAAGTCGGGAACAAGTTCGGCAAAATACCTTTTACTTTGTTTGAGGCGATCGGCTACCACAAACGAAACGTCCGGTGCTGTAAGATTTGAATTGGGGAGAATAAACCCGCCGCTGGACTCAAACACTCGTCAGAGTTTGCGGGGTTTGACCCAGTTACGCAAAAGACTGCCAAACTCAAGTCCAATTTCGCTCGATACAATGTCTGATGGGCCCATAACGATAATCTTCCCGTCTACCAGTTCGAGTTGGTAGTCTAGATGTGCTTCGCAGAGTATACCTTGCAGTTCTTCCAAGTCGGCAACGGTGAGGCGGGTGGAAGGAGAACCGGATTTAATTTGCAAATCTTCTCGATCTGTAAGACTTGAGGTCATAGGAGGATTCCAGAGACATTTGAATCTATGTTAACAAGAAAATTAGCCGATCGCTTTTATATGTAGTTGCTTTGCGTTAATGTTAAATATAGCTCTAAATACTGTGTAACAAAGGAAAGTTTTAATTGATGCTCAGTGCTTTAATCTGGATACCAATGTTGGCTGCTGCCCTGATTGGGCTCTGGCCCGGTTCAGTGAGTTCTAAAATAGTTCGGAATGTCGCGATCGCCATTGCGGGTATAACTTTTATTCTCTCGGTGATTTTGGCAGTTCAGTTTGATGCCAGTACCAGTCAGTTGCAATTTTCGGAATTTATTCCTTGGGTAGATGTTTTGGGATTGAATTACAATCTCGGTGTTGATGGTTTGGCTCTGCCTTTGGTAATTTTAAATACTCTGCTGACAGGAATAGCTATTTACGCTACGGATGAGTCGATCCGCAGACCTCGACTTTATTATTCTTTGATTCTGTTAATTACCGGCGGCGTAACAGGGGCTTTTTTATCTCAAAATTTGCTGCTATTTTTCCTGTTTTTTGAGGTAGAATTGATTCCGCTTTACCTGTTAATTGCGATTTGGGGAGGCGAGCGCCGGGGTTACGCTGCTACTAAGTTTTTAATCTATACTGCATTTTCGGGAATTGTGCTGTTGGCTGCTTTCTTGGGGACTGGTTGGCTTAGCGGTGCTTCTAGTTTCGATATGGTTGGTGCAGCGGGCGCATCGCATTTGCAAGGAGGATTGCCATTGCCTTTGGTAAGGCAAATTGTTTTGCTGGCAGGGGTGTTGCTGGCTTTTGGAATTAAGATGCCTTTGGTGCCTTTTCATACTTGGCTGCCGGATGCTCACGTAGAAGCTTCGACGCCGGTTTCGGTGCTGCTGGCGGGGGTGCTTTTGAAGCTGGGAACTTATGGGATGCTGCGCTTTGGTTTGGGTTTGTTTCCCGATGCGTGGGCGGTGGCGGCACCTTGGTTGGCGAGTTGGGCTGTGGTAAGCGTGCTTTACGGAGCGAGTTGCGCGATCGCCCAAAAAGATATGAAAAAAATTGTAGCTTACAGTTCGATCGCTCACATGGGCTACATTTTGTTAGCTAGCGCCGCAGCTACTCCCATTAGTATGCTGGGAACTGTTTTGCAAATGGTTAGCCACGGTTTAATTTCGGGGCTGCTATTTTTGAGTGTCGGCGTTGTTTACAAAAAATCCGGCACCCGCAACATCGATGTGCTCAAAGGTTTATTCAATCCAGATCGCGGTTTGCCGATGATTGGCAGTTTAATGATCCTCGGTGTGATGGCAAGTGCCGGCATTCCGGGTTTGGCTGGATTTATTGCTGAATTTTTGATATTTCGGGGCAGTTTGCCAGTGTTTCCGGTGCAAACTTTCCTCTGCATGATCGGCACTGGTTTAACTTCAGTTTACTTTTTAATTATGGTCAACCGCGCCTTTTTCGGCCGCCTTTCGGATGTGGTGGTAAATTTGCCGCAAGTCCGCTGGCGCGATCGTATTCCTTCGCTGGTTTTAGCAATAATTATCGCCATCATGGGAGTGCAGCCGGGAGTTTTAGTTGGTTTGAGCGAAAAAACTGCGATCGGAATGGTAGCTAATGTGCCACCCCAAGTTAAAGTGATTGCTCAAAACTTGAAATAAAATATGACCTAGGTTCGTAGCATCGGACTTTAGTCGTATGGCAGTTTTCAATCCCATGAAATACAGCAGACGGCTGTAGGGACACGGCACTGGCGTGTCCCTACCTATTCCCTTCATCAGTGTATCCGTGTTCAAATCCGTGTCGTGCCTTCCTTCAATTCAGGTTAAATAAAAATGAAAAGTACCGTATTAAAACCCTCTTCCCATCCCCTAGCCGTATACATTGACCTCTTAGAATCAGGCAAAGCTTTACTGCCTGAGTCTACGGAAAATGTAGTTGAAGTTGTCGGCGTGCTGAAAAGTTATGGTATTGTTTTAGATGCCTATTCTCGCAATCTCAATTATATTGCAGAAGAACAGTTTTTAGTGCTTTTCCCGTTTTTTAAATATTTCAACGGAGATGTGACCGTGCCCAAATTAATGCGCTATTTATGGCACGATCGCATTAATTTTGAGTATGCTGAGTATTGCATGAGAACAATGCTTTGGCACGGCGGCGGCGGTTTGGACACTTATTTGGATTCCCCGGAATTTAGCAGTTTGGTCGAAAAAGCGATCGCGGCTAAGCTGAAAGGTAATTTTTTCATGCAAGCCCTCCACAAAGCATTTCCTGATTTTTTGCCCGAACAAGTGCGGATGCTAGCTTACTACACCGGTCTCGGTCAGTTTTGGCGAGTAATGAGCGATTTGTTCATAGACTTATCTGATTCCTACGATCGAGGAGAAACTAAGTCTATTTCTGATGTAGTTGATTTTGTCAAAGCCGGTTTAGTAGCCGCGGCCAGCCTACCGATTACCTACAGCGTCAAGATTGGCCCTCAAGTCTACGATATACTACCAGCGACGGCAAATTTGACATTTTTACCAGATGTAGCCGTGCCTTATGTAGAGGCTGTTTTCTTTCGGGGCACTGCGTTTTTTGGCACAGTTTCATACAATGCTCAAGCTCATCAAATCCCGGAAGAACAAAGAGAATTTGCCTACGGGGCTTTGTTTGCTGACCCTTTACCTATTGGAGGTGCAGGGATTCCGCCAACTCAATTGATGCAAGATATGCGGCATTTTCTGCCGGATTATTTGCACGAAGTTTATCGCACTAGCTGTCGGGGTGAAGACGATGTGCGGGTGCAAATTTGCCAGAGTTTTCAGAAGTCGATGTTTTGCGTGACGACGGCGACTATTTTGGGTTTAGCACCTCATCCCATGAATACCTCCGACCCAGAGGAAAAAAAGGCTAATCGAGCTTATTTGGAAGGTTGGATGGATCGATTTGGGAATTCTCGCTTGGATTGGGCAAATCAGCCAACTAACCGGGCCTGTCAGTTGTTCCCCGAACGGTAGAAGGGCGACTGCTATTTAGGGAGCCAGGTCTCTAGAAGTTGCAACTATATTACCTGAAAAAAGCAATTGCTTACTTTTGGATACCGAAAGCTCATCCTGGCGATCGCAATGATATCACGTCCCGTCAAATAGCCGTTATAAGGCAAGTAGTGGAAACTTCAGTCCTCAGACTTTTATTAGGACTGAAGTTTTCACTACCAAACAATTTTATAGTAGTCATTTTAGCGGACATAATATGACCTGAGAAACTGTTTGTTTTTGGGTCATTCTGATTGCTTTCATAAGAGATATATCCGCTAACGCTTAGACTGGCAATGACAGGGTAAAGCACTTCTTATTTCCCAAGTATCTAGATTCGGACTAGAAGACTTAGACCGTGAGAGTCCGTGCCACAAGTTCCCAGCAAACCATAACTTTCTGCTAAATCTTTGACTAAAGCAGTTTGTATGGGACTCGGTTTCCAAGGATTGGGATTACCGTAAGCATAGTAAATCTCTACACCGTCAATGCCGAAACGAGAGGCTTCTGGGATTAGTTTATCCGCAGTCGATCGATACCTGCAAGGATGTGCCAGAACTGCTAAACCTCCTGCTTCATGAATAGCTTCAATTACCCTGGCTGCTGAATAACAATAAGTGCCTTCAGTGCTTTTACCTCGTAGGTATGGTTTGAGACTGGGATGTTGCGGATCGAAGGCGTAACTGAGAATGTGTACCTCATTGTTGAGCAATTCGGCATTAATTTCAGCGCCTGTCCAAAGACTAGGTGCTTCGCTATTTTTGTCGGGATGGTTTAATTTCCAATTGTCCAGCCAAATTTGAGCTTTAACGTAGCCTTCGGTGCTGTGGTGGTCGGTGATAGCTAAGCCCTTGAGGCCGCGGGCTATGGCTTGTTCCATCAATTTCTCTGGCTGCAATCGCCCGTCGGAGTAGACTGTGTGCATATGAAAATTATAGGAACCCGGACAGCTATCGGCATCAATTGTCTGAAAGACTTGTTTGAGTGCTGAGATATTTTGGGCTTCTGGTTTGAGACTAGAACTTGTTGAGGAAGCGAGATTGACAGCCATAAGCGTTATTATAGAAAAAACTAACCTTGTTTAATATATCTAATAAATTGATATGTTGCACCTGTGGCAATAGTCGGCTGTAGGATTGAAACATCTGTCGGATTGTTGCGTTCGGCACAAGATATCAATTCACTCGCACATCTTGCACAATTCTCTATCCAGCATTTTATCGTCGGGTGGGGGCGAGTTTATGAGAATATTGATTTTAGGCAATTATATTTGGTAAAACTCGTCCCCGACGGTTTGTTGACAAGGCCGGAAGATATCAATTACTCCCACATATTGCATCATTCTTAACAACAGGCTTTCCGGCCTATTCCACCAAGAGTAAATTTTTTTGTGGGGTGGGCATCCTGTCCGCCCTCTACAGGTTTGTTGACAATGGCACAAGATATCAATTCAATCGCACTTTAAACCTGCAGCTGCGGCTGTGGGAAATTCGATCGGCACAAAGGTAACGCCATATATTGCTGTAGAACAGGGTACAATATGCGCTACTCGTTTGGGAGGATTTTTCCGATTTCCCGTCTTTGAGTCAAACTCAATTATACCCGTGGCTCCCTCGGCTTTAAAGTTTGGATCGGCTAAGGTTTTTTGCATTCCTTCGCGGCTGGGTTCGGGCTGCATTTCTAGGGCTTTAATCAGTGTCCGGGCGGCATCGTAGGTTAAAGCCGATCGAGTATTTACCGGGCCTCCCCACAATTTTTCCGCGTTGACAGGAAACTTTTTGTCAAAGCTTGCTAGCGGATGCCAAAACAGGGATATTCCCAGTTTTTCAATAGACTTTAACTGTTTGGCTACTTCTAGCGTTCTCGGCTCGTACAAAGTCCAGGGCCCGACAATCCAATTGCGATCGCCGTTAGCTTTTATCATTTCGATCGCATTTTCCAGGGAATTAGTGACTTGACCGTCGGGAATGACAAGTAAGGCTGTTCTTCCGGTCTTCTCAACTTTTTGGATGGCTGCTTCGGCGTTAAAATTATTTTTAGATAAATCGTAATAATTACTTAGCCTAAAAGTTGAGCCTCCTTTTGCTTCAAATTGCTTTTTGAATTCTTCCCACAAAGAAGCGCTGAACGGACTGTTGGGATTGTAAAATACTGCGGCTTTTTTCTCATCGACCAATAACAGTTGATTTACTAAAGCTTCAGCTTCTAGGCTAGTTGTCGGAGCCGTCCGAAAGAAAAATTTTCGAGGTTTTCGCGTTAGTTCTTCTGTGGTGCTTCCCGGAGAAATGGCGATTAGTTGATTTTGATTGTAAATATCTACTGTTTCCACAGTCATGTCGCTGGTGTAGTGTCCGATGACTGCTAGAATATCGGGCTGAGCGACCAGATAATTAGCCCTTTGAACGGCATAGGATTTGATATTGCCATCATCAGCAATGATGACTTTGAGACCTTTTTTCCTAATAGCTTTTGGTTCGAGAAAGCCTTGACCGGGAAAATCTTTATTGTTCTCATTTGCAGCCAGAAGACCTAAATTAACTTCGGTTTGAGCTTGAGCAATGCCACGCAGCAGTTCTTCGGCTAAATTTGCGTTGAGGATGCTGCCGTCCTGATTGCGGCGGATAGGGACAACAATTGCGATCGTGTAATATTCTGCATTTATTGCCTTCAGCAAAGCGTTGTTGATGTAAATTAAAGTTTCTGGATCTCTGCGGTCTTCCCGCCAGGACTGTTTGAGCAATTTTAAAGCTTCGGGATAATTTGAGTCGGCAAACTCATTGATTCCCCTTTGTTTTGACCACAGGGCGGAGGTTTGCACTAAGAGTTTTTCGCCGGAACTTACACCATCGGCGGAGGGTGTAGGCAGCGTTTTTCCCGGCGGGGAAATTATCGAGATTAGCGGGGAAATTCTGGGGATTAAAAATACGATCGCCCCAAAAGCTGCAATCCCCGCAACGCCGAACAGCAGCCAGCGAAAGCGCGATCGCAACTTCCCCGAAGTTTTGGGTACTTGGGGCCCTGCGACGATCGACAAATCCAAGTCTTGCAAAACTTCATCAACAGATTGGTAGCGGTCTTGAAAGTGGAAACGCACCATCTTGGTTAAAATATTTTTGAGCTTGTTGCTAACCGGTTCAGATGTTAAATAATCCCAGACAATTTCACCAGTTTCGGGGTCTTGCGGCAGATTGGTGGGACGCCGCCCGGTGAGGGCTTGAATCGCGATGATTCCTACTGCATAAATATCATTATATGGTTGCGGGAGAGACCGCGTATCGTGTTGTTCGGCAGGCATATAACCCCTGGTGCCGATCGCCTGCGAGCTGAATATTTCACCAGTAGAGTTAGAGGTAAAAGTGCCGATTTCTTTGACGGCCCCAAAATCAATTAAAACAATTTTTTGATCAGTTTTGCGCCGAATTAAGTTAAAAGGTGTAATATCGCGGTGAATAATATTTTCTTGGTGGACTGATGTTAATATTTCCAGAACTTCCCGCAACAAAGCAACAGTTTGTTGCTCATTCCACTGATCGCCCGCAGTGAGTTCTTGACTAAGCGGATGTCCTTTAACGTATTCTTGCACTAAATAAAAATGGTCTTTTTTTTCAAAGCTATCGAATAATTCGGGAATGCGCGAGTTGTTGCCGAGACGGCGCAAAGCGCTAGCCTCCCTTTCAAATCGCTTCCTTGCCCTCTCCAAGACGCGCGGATCGTTCGATGAGGGAAAAGGAATTTCTTTAACGACGCACAGAGGATTATTAGGTTGGTTTATTTGTGCAGCCGTGTAGGTTCTAGCAAACCCTCCCTGTCCCAACAAAGCGATAATTTCGTAGCTTTCGTGCAGGATATACCCTGATTCGAGACACATAAATTTTTCAACACCTCTTGAGTGGCTGCGGTCTTTAAGGTTGATTATAAGCTTTTTCCCTGTCAGATACAGCTTGGCAACATATTAAATTCGTATGTGTCTATATCAAAAACACTATAAGTGTCAGCAATTCTACATTACTTTAGTGATCACCATGGCTAATTATCAATTATCTTTCGGCTAATTTACTGAGTACAAAAGCAGCTAAAAAACCGCAGACAGTAATTAGTCCAGCAAAATCGTGAGTTTCCTCGAATGCTTCGGGAATCATAGTATCTGAGATCATGGCTAAAATACCCCCGGCTGCTACTGCGGTAGTAGCGGCTATTACTTCCGCAGAAAAGCCACTGAAAACCGTATATCCTAACAATGATGCGATACCGGAAATAACTGCGATCACGCCCCAAACTCCAAAAACGTAACCGATCGATCTCCCTGCTTTTTTCATACCGGCGGCGCTGGAGAGCCCTTCGGGAATGTTGGAAAGAAAAATTGCTGCTACTGTCACCCAACTAACACCGCCTCCAGAAATCATGCTGACACCAACGACGATCGACTCCGGTATTCCATCTAACAGCGCGCCGAGGGCGATGGCTAATCCGCCATCGCCTGACTCTGTTTTAGCTGGGTGCAATGCGCCCGATCGCTTGCGGTGTTTTGCTCCCTGTTGACTCAAAAACCAATTGGCGGCTGTGTAGACAGTAGCGCCCCCCAAAAAGCCGATCGCTGTAGAGTCGAAACCGCCGCGCTTGTAAGCTTCATCCATCAGTTCAAAGGATAGCGCTGAAATCAGCACACCAGCGCCAAAAGCCATAATTGTTGCGATCGCGCGCTGGGGAATGCTGACAAAGTAACCCACCGCCGCTCCCAGTAGCAATGCCGACCCCCCTAGTAAACCCCAAAATCCTGCCTGCAACCACACTGGAAACATCAGCCGCACCTCAAAGGAAAAAATTTTTTATCCCCGCCTAAAAATTATATATAGGACTTACGGATGGGGGCCAGAAACCGCGTTGTTTACCTAATCAGCGAAGTAAATTCCTAATAGTTAGAGTCGCTAGTGTT
>NZ_JAUBSD010000115.1:0-17646 GCF_036704575.1 Microcoleus sp. K5-D4 | reverse complement strand
CTGGCTTTTCGCTCATCTGACTACATTACCATATTTTTCGGCTCTCTGCGGAACTATTTTTTACCTGAATCCTTACGTTAAACCTAAAAAAAAAGTTAGATTGAATGTTGAATGTGATGAACTGTGGTCATTTGTAGATTGCCAAGAAAATAAGCAATGGGTATGGTTAGCAATGGATAGAGAAACCAGAGAAATTATTGGTGTTTATATTGGCGCTCGTAGCGAAGAAGGAGCAAAACAATTATGGAATTCTCTACCTCCTGTATATCGACAATGTGCTGTTTGCTATACAGATTTTTGGGCTGCATATGCTTGTGTTTTTCCTTCGCTACGCCATCAGCCAGTTGGTAAAGAAAGTGGAAAGACTAATCACATTGAAAGATTTAATAATACTTTGCGCCAACGTGTTTCTCGGCTCGTAAGAAAGAGTCTTTCATTTTCTAAAAAATTAGAAAACCATATTGGTGCTATTTGGTATTTCATCCATCATTACAACTATATTTTGAGCCAATAAATATCTAATCACTACATATTTATTGCTACCGAAAACCTCATGTCAGGCTAATTATTTCTCCTTTCCCTGGAACTCAAAGAAGTCCCGAACAATTTTTTTTCAATAATAAAGGAACAAATGGAGCCATATTTTAATTGGGTCAACAGGTAAAAAATGAGTAAAATTACTCATTGACAATAGTGTTTTTAGCTTAACTTGTGAGTAATGGGCGCTGACCTAGGAAATCTGAATAAAAGGCAATATAAGATGTTGCTAGTCGTGACTGAAGTTTATCGCCAACAACACTGGCTAGCTGAACATAAAAAACAGAGTATTTCAGACAGAATCGTCAGTTTAAGCCAACCCCACCTCCGTCCCATTGTAAGAGGAAAAGCAGGAAAACCAGTAGAGTTTGGAGCCAAACTATCGGCGAGTTACTTTGAGGGATACGTATTTTTAGATCGGCTCAGTTGGGATAACTTTAACGAATCGGGAGACTTCAAATCACAAATAGAAGCTTATTATAAGTTTACAGGATATTATCCTGAATCGGTTCATGTTGACCGCATTTATCGGACAAGAGAGAACCGAGCTTGGTGTAGAGAAAGAGGTATTAACATCAGCGGACCACCTTTAGGAAGACCCCCCGCAAAGGTCAGTAAAGAAAAAAAGAAGCAGTCTCTAGAAGATGAGAAAATTCGGAGTTCAATTGAGGGAAAGTTTGGAGTCTCGAAACGAAGATTTAGCCTCGATCGCGTGATGACAAAACTTGCTAATACTTCACAGACTGCTATTGCTATTACTTTTTTGGTCATGAATCTTTCTACCTGGCTTAGACAGGTTTTTTGTGTCGTTTTTTGCCAAGAACCTAAAACAACACCTGTTGACGGGTTTGTGATTATCAAAAGTTATAATTTAGAAAATCTCAGACAATATCAACTTATGTTCCAGCGAGCTTGAATAGATGGTCAATCCCGATCAGACTTTTCCCTTACTTATTCAGCAAGCCCTACTTAAAAGCTTCAAAGCTCCTAACTTCTGGAAATATGTTTTGGTAAATTTGACAGTATTCATCTATAAATTTGACTGTGGGTATTGGTTTACGAGGCTCTACCATATGACTGGCAATGCTTTTGGGGTGTGTCACTGCTTATACTACCACGAGAGTGACAAAAGAGGGATAAGATGGGACTCGGTCGATTGTTAGAGGAAAAGTTTTAACGATCAGTTTTTGGTTATACTTAGCAAAGGTTTCTAGATCTTTATATCCAAAAT
Source organism: Microcoleus sp. K5-D4 (assembly GCF_036704575.1). Lineage (NCBI taxonomy): Bacteria > Bacillati > Cyanobacteriota > Cyanophyceae > Oscillatoriales > Microcoleaceae > Microcoleus > Microcoleus sp. K5-D4. The sequence goes on along the minus strand of NZ_JAUBSD010000115.1, from coordinate 15,878 downwards.
AGCCGAACATTAGTCCCAAAACAACTAATAGTAATATCAGCGATAATGGGTGTCTTTTTCCTAATTTTTTTCCGTGGTAAATTGACTTTTTTCCAAAAGGGGATTAGAGTCAGCATATAAATTGATTGTTAAGCGATCGCTAAAAATCTTATCAGATAGCGCGATCGCTTTTACTTTTGGCGATCGCACCCGAGAAGGAAACAGCCCTGCCGCGATCGCATTTTACGTTAGGCTTTTCGCCTGTTTTTATGCCAAAACTGGCACGGGCTGCGGCCAACGTCCCATGACTTTACCAATCACCGCCAATTCTTCCATCAACTTGTCGAACTGATCCGGTGTTAAAGATTGCGGCCCGTCAGACAAAGCTTTTTTCGGATTCGGGTGCACTTCAATCATCAGCGAATCTGTACCAGAGGCGATCGAAGCAAACGCCATCGAGGGTACAAACTGCGCCCAACCGGTGCCGTGACTCGGGTCAACCATAATCGGTAAGTGAGTCAGAGTCCGCAACACTGGAACCGCCGACAAATCGAGGGTATTGCGCGTATATTGCCTGTCATACCCGCGAATTCCGCGCTCGCACAAAATCACGTTCGGATTGCCAGAAGCCATGATATACTCAGCAGCCATCAACCATTCTTCAATAGTGGCCGAGATGCCGCGCTTCAGCAAAATCGGTTTGTCTTGAGCTCCGACTTTCTTCAACAGTGAGAAATTCTGCATATTTCTCGCCCCGACTTGAACCACGTCCGCTACTTCCACGATCGCACTTAAATCGGCCGCATCCATAACTTCTGTGATAATTCCCAAACCGCTAGCTTCCCGCGCCGCAGCTAGCAATCCCAAAGCACTCTCGCCGTGGCCTTGGAAAGCGTAGGGGGAAGTTCTCGGTTTGTACGCGCCACCACGGAGAAAATGAGCTCCAGCAGCTTTGACGCGCATTGCCGTTTCGACAATCATTTCTTCGTTTTCGACCGAACAAGGGCCTGCTACGATCGCGATCGGGTGATGCAAGCCGATCATTACAGTTCCTAAAGGAGTAGCAACCGCTACTTCGCTGGGTTCTCCTTGGCGGTACTCCAGAGAAGCGCGTTTGTAGGGTTTTTCCACGCGCAGCACTTCTTCAATCCAGGTGCTCAATTCGCGCAGTTGCATGGGTTCGAGCTCGGCGGTGTCGCCTACCAAACCCATAACAACTTTGTAACGGCCGACGATTTTTTCTGGTATCAAACCCCAGTTAGTGCGGAGGTCTTCGTCTAGTCGATCGATCTCGGCTTCTGGAGTGCCGGCTTTCATTACAATAATCATATTTTTTTTGCCTTTTTAGTTGGGCTAGAAACGGATCATGACTCTGATGCACTGAGAAAAATAGATGCAATGGCGATCAAGAATCTATTTATATCAGTATTTTTAGCATTGTTGTGGGGCGGGTTCTTGTTCCCTCCCCAAATACAAACTCGCTAATGGTTAACAGCTTAGTTTTTAGCTAATGACTAATGACTAATGACTAACTTTTTGGCTTCGCGGCGCGCCACGCTTCTCGCATCCGTCCAAAATTGGTATTAAATTCTTCCCACCCCAGAGTGCTTCCTGAAATTTCTTCATCCCAGGAAGCCGAGAGGACTCCGTAGCTTAATCCCAGAACGCCTAGACCAAAACAGCCCATGCTTACCAGCAATACTGCTGTGTTGGGCAAATCAAACAAGCCCTTGCTGACTACCAAATAGCTTACAAAAAATGTGCAAATTCCCAATAGGGTAGGTATGCCGCAGAATACCGCTATGCGAGATATCATGCGTTGACTGACTACTTCTGGGATGGATTGCGCCTGTTTTCCGGTTTTGTTAACTTTCGGCTGCTTGTCGGCAGAATCCGACTCTAAGGCTACACTTGCTTGGGGTTCTGGGGGCTTTTTAGGCGTTTTTTTACGATTCGTTGCCGGTTCAAAGGGCAAGCGCTTGCGGGGTGGTTCGGAGGACATATTTTATCTCTAACCTGAAATCTCGAACATTTTTCAATAAGTCTTGGTGTTTGCCCAAGATTAAAGAATATTGTCGCAAATTTTGGCTTTGGTGTTTAGCCGCGAATGCCTAGACGGGCAATCAATGCTTTGTAGCGCTCGACATTTTCCCTTTGGATGTATGCTAGCAGGCGCTTGCGGCGGCTGATCATCATCATCAAACCGCGGCGGGAGGCGAAGTCTTTTTGGTTTATTTTCAGGTGGGCGCTGAGTTTGGTGATGCGATCGGTCAGCATGGCGACTTGGACATCTGCTGAACCCGTATCGGTTTCATGGGTTTGGAAGTCGCCCATGATTTCTTGTTTGCGCTGTTGTGTAAGAGCCATGAATTGATTTTAGTTTTTTTTGTACGATTGTCACAATCTCCAATGTTATCACAAGGGAAGCATAATAACGATAAAATTTTTGCCAGGGATGGGTTTGTTGGCCCGACCGAATTTTGGTTTTTATTCCCGGTTTTTGGATGTTGTAGGGGATTATCGGCTCAAATAGGCGATCGCCTCACGTATCCAATCATCGGCATTACCTTTGGCGGATAAAGTGCTGTCTTGACTAAGGGTTTGCAGCGCTTGCAAGACTTCAGCCGCAGTGTATCCCATCGCCAGCAGGATCATCTCGACTTCTTCTTGAATAGCTGGGGGGACTCCGGCGGCGACTGAAGTTGTCAAACCTGCTTGCTGTCGCCATTCCGAGAGTTTGCTTTTGAGCTCCAGGGCGAGACGTTCTGCGGTTTTTGTTCCCACGCCCGGAGTTTTGGCAAGGATGCGGGTGTTACCGCCGACGATGGCCTGGACTAAATCTTGTAATCCTAAAGTATCCAGAAGTGCGATCGCCAGTTGAGCACCGACACCGCTAACACTCGTTAACTGCCGAAACAAATCGCGTTCTGCCGCGCTGCCAAAACCGTACAATACGATTTGGTCTTCCTTAACTTGCTGGTGGGTAAAAATTTGGGCGACTTCGCCGGATGCTGGCAATTGACCGGTCACGCGGGGCAAAATTTGGATTTCATAGCCGATTTGATTGACTTCGAGAGTCAATATGACGCGGTTGCTGCCTTTGGCGATATCGGCGACTGTGCCTTTGAGATAGCTAATCATAGAGTTAATAATACACCGCTATTCGTTTTCATCAAAGTCGGCGATGATGCTGCGGATTTCGTTGAGACTGATATCTGTTCGATCCGATTTTGAGTAAATGGTTAACAAAAGTACGCTGATGGGCGATTCAATCTGATAAATCATGCGATATCGTGCACTTTTTCCTTTTTGGATGTTGCTGTTTTTCACCCGGACTTTTAAGATGATATAATCTTCGCCCATTCCGGGAATGCGATCGCCAAGAAAATTGCCAGCCTGTAGTTGTTCAATTACGGGCTGGACATCATTGCGGATACTGCGATATCTTTTCGCGAGGGCATACAAATTTGCTTCAAAGTCATCCGCAAATCTGATCGTGATTGCTTCGGCTTCATTCGGCATCGATTCTCTCCCACAGTTCAGAGATTGGTCGGGTTTGTCCGGTTTTAGCTTGCTGCAACGCTCTTCTGAGACTAGCTTTTACTTCTTCAACTGGAGTATCGTCGGGGTCGTATTCAGCTTCATCTGTAGGTTCTTGAAAGAGGACGATAATTCGCACGGGGCCCGGAGTGTCTAGTGTTAAAGGTCGATCGAGAATTAATTGACCTTTTTCGTTGATCGTTCCTGTCACTTCTAAGGCTTTCATTTGTTTTTCCTTAATTTTTTTGAGTTAATACTATTATATAAGGCAGCCCGATTAATTTTGTTTTTGTCATATCGTTTCCGGTTGCATCGGAATCATAAAATCGAGTCAACAGTTAACACTCAACCATTCAGTTTTTCGACCCGCCCGTCAACAGTCAACAGTCAACAGTCAACAGTCAACAATAATTCCGCTGCAACCGGAATTTATATCAATTCAAAATAAGCTGCTGTTTAACCAAAGACAAATCCGTCTTACCAAAATTCACAACCAAAGCCACATTGAAATTTTCCAACGATTTGACAAACCACATAATTTCATTAGAAGCTTTACCTTCATAGTGATTAAACAAAATAGAAAATCGCTTTTCCAACTCTGGTTTGACTTTGCCCGAAAGCAGTACAAGTTTCATCAGTAAACCCATTGTCCGGCTGGCGCCGAGGTTATACACTAAATCGTAAAAAACGTAGTGGCTGGGATGTTGGGAATTTTCCACTACTAAAAAGTTGAACAACTGGTGGCAAGTACGAACTAACAATGGATTATTGAATTTCACCGAGTCATTTTCTCGCAAGGTATTTTTGATTTGTTTGTACAAACGGTCATTAAATTGACGACCGCCGTATTCGGGTTCGATCGACGATATTAAATATTCATATAAATCCACTTTAAATGAGGCGTAAGATGGAGTTTTTCGGGAATCTCTTAGGAAAAATTGAGCCGCTTCTTTGTAGCTGCGATCGCCTGCTACTTTTCCCGCAAATTCCCTGACCGCTAAGTGCAGTTCTGCATCGTTCAAAAGTGTGGGATTAGGCGCCCGCTGCACAATTCCTATTTCTGTATTTCTCGGCTCAACCATATAATTCAAATATTGAGACAAATGTGTTTCAAATTGCCGCTGTTTTTGAAAAGCCAGTTGTTTGATGGTTTGTTGGTCTTCCTCAATGCTGTCCTTGCTCAGTAGAGAATGGCCGTACAAATAAGGATACCGACAGATCAATTCGCCCAAAGGAGAATCTGTATCTTTTTTCTGCTGTTCCGCCTCTCTATCTAAGGCTTTTACTAAGCGCTCTATGGTCTGGAATTCTTCACTCTTAGTAAAGAAATTTATTTGTTCTTGCAAGCGCTTGACTATGTAAAATTCCATCCCGAATCGGGGAGAATTCTGCTTAAATAAAGCTACCAACTTGGCGATCGCGAATTGGTTTTGGGAATGCAATTGCCAGCGGTTGATCGGGATGTAGCAGCAGCGGTGGAGGAGATATTTAAAGTCCTGATCCGATCGCTTGACGGAGACTATACTATACAAACTTGCTTCAATCTCTCGATCGGGATAGCCCATGCCGTCGATAAATAGCTTTCGGAACCGCTCGATCACCTGTGCGGGGGATTCTGTTTCCACGCAGGAGACGATGTGATCGTACAATCTCTGTTCGTTGCTGCCAATTGGAACACTCTCTGAGGGCGGGGTGAGGATGCTGGTGTCTGCATCTGTGTCTACGCTGCTGTCTGCAACTTGTGCGACAACCACTGTCGGTTTTTCCCCCAAAGTTCGATCGGGATTCAAGAACCAATAGTGTTCTTGGCTCAATTGTTTGTCCGCAGCCCAATCCAAAGCTGACTGCAAACTTTCCCCTGTCAATAACAGCGATTCATCTTCGCGGTCTGAAGCCAGCCATGCTGCTAGCGCGGAGCGGTACGGAGCCAATTTTCCCAGCTCCTTTTCTACCCAGAATCGATTAAAAACTGACTGATAAATTAGGTTGGAAACTATTAATTTACCGTGAGATTTAACAACCAGTCCTGACAGTTGCAATTCGATTTTTTCGGCCGAGTAATCTGCTGGTACTCCCTGCGATTCCCCGATGTTTGTTGGCTGGGGCGGTTGCAAAGCTTGCTGGTACAGCGTTAACAGCCGCGTGAGGTCGCAGTGGCTATGGAAAATGCGAGCGCGTATGGGTATCAAATGTTGGGGTTGGTCTTCTTCTTCCCAATTTTTAATAATTCTGTGTTTGACCAGTTTTTCAACCTGCTTAGCTTCGGAATTTCTGCCGATAAAAGGCCCGTATTCAAGTACCAAGTGGCAAACTTTTTGAGTGAGAAACGGTTGGCCGCCCGTCCAAGCTAATATTTCTTGGAGCACTTTTTGGGGGCGAAAAGCTTTCAGCGCTAATCCTTTTGCTAGTGGTAAACTTTCGTGCAGTTGGAATCGACTTAAATGAATCTGGCGTCCAATATTAAAAGGGTTGCATCTTGGATCTCGGATCAATTCTGAGGGGGCTGCTACTCCCATAACAGCAAAAGTCAGGCGATTGTATTCCGGTTGCTCTGCCCGATTGGAGTAACAAGCCCGGATCAAAGCAAAAAAATCGCTGGTACTGAAATTTAGGCTGCTGATGCTGTCAATGTCATCTAGGAAAATTACCAGATTTTGCTGAAGTGACTTGAGCAAAACTTTTTCGATAAATATCTCCAATCGCTGGATCGGTGATAGCAGTTCGCGATCGTTCCACCACTTGATGGCATCAAACCTGTTTGTGATGTGTAAACTGCTTGCCATGCGGTAGATGATTGCGGCATACCACTTTTGGGGGGAGATATCTGGGCTGCTGATGCTTCTCAAGTTGATGGCGGCAAAAACTGTACCTTCGGCTTGCAACCTTTTGGCCGTTTGCACTAGCAGGCTGGACTTTCCCATTTGTGGCGAACTCAACACGTAGCAGAAGTCTCCGGCTTTGAGTCCTTCGTAGAGTTCGCTGTCTGCCGATCGCCTGACATAGGTGGGCGCAGCGGCAGGCAAATATCCTCCGACTTGATATTGGTACGTTGAGTTGACTTCTGCTGTCATCTGGGAATTCATCAAGATGCTGCGCCCCTATGCTGTGTACTCGAAAGGTTACAAATTGCAATTATTGCCAGCTTACTATGGTGGAAAATTTTTGTTCCTCTTTCTCTATTGTCTACTAGCTCAGCTTTCTCCTTGTCAATCTTTACCGTATCTTTGCAAGGGTTCGCCGCCAATCCTACGATCGGCCCAATTGTACCCCGCCACTTGATTTTTTACACTCGTTCACATAAATAATTAGATGAATTTTTACTCGATCGGATTGAAAACGCTAAAACGCCCTTTTTTTCACATTTTTTTACAATAATACTTTAAATTTCACCCGATGGTATGATGTGGGCAGGGAAACTCATAACCACAGCGCCGTCAACCTTCTGCCTTCAGATCCGCCTGCCGGATGCTAGAGAAAAACGCTGAAGAATGGCTGCCAATAAAAAACCCCAGCGTTTTGCTGAGGACTGCTTGAGTGGGAGATATCGTTAATCTGCGTTTTTTTAGTTGACTTAGATTGCATGGAATTCCATGCTGCTGACCTTCCCCGGGCTTTCGCGTTCGGGGATTCCTAAGAACAAACTTTTCAGGATGCATCCACAAAAAGTTTAATTCTTAAAGGCTTTGTCAGTACCAGGCTAACCACTTACTCAACTATAAAAGTTAATGCTGTGGCTAATTGTAGAAGATGCGCCCTGATGGCTTAACTACCCGATGGATTAGCACCCTGATGGCTTAACTCCCTGATGGATCGACGCCCTGATGGCTTTCGCTCCACTACCCAAAAAAATCTGGTTGGTGGATGATCGTGGACGTTAGTAACACGTCACTTCCGGCGTTTCCGATCGCAAGCGGGTGTGCCTGTCTGAATTGATTATGGCAGGCAGATTTATCAGAAGACAAGTGGGCTATTGCATCAACCCATTTCTGATAGATCGGGTTAGCCAAAAAGTGTCAATCTACGGAAATCAGGGTCATCGAACATGAAAAACAGCATCTTAGTATTAGGGGTAATTGCCTCGGCTGGCTTCGGCTTTTTCCAGGCAGGCAGCGCCAGCGCTTCAGCGATCGCCCCACAACATTCATCAGCCAGTAGTTTGACGGCTTGGGAGAGTCGTCCCGACTTTAACTACACTGGAACGAATGAGGATGGGGACCAAGAAGAGGTAAAAACGGGTAAAGGCAGGAAATAATTGGCGCTCTTGTGTGGTTTGCTCTTGTGCGGTTGTGGTTGTGGTTGTGGTGGCATTTGTTGTCGCAACCGCCTCTGATCGAGGCGGTTAAAACTCGATCCCAATATCAGTCTACCTAATCCCGGGGGTGGGGGTCAGTTTCAGAGAACAGTGAATGGGAAAATAAATAGGTAAGGCGAGTCTGTCGGTGGAGTTTCCCCGCCTATCAACTTCCTTACCTTCTGATGTTCGGGATTTGGATCTGGCACAATCGTATTTGATATCGTAAAAACCCAATGGAAAATACTCTCGAAACTACCCGCAGACAGCGCGTATTGACACGAACCCAGGAACGGCGTCAGGCGACACCCAAAGAAAAACAGTTGATTCACCTGCTAGCCAATATGGCTTGCAGTTTGATTAAATACGACTACAAACACGCAGCAGGAAAGGGAACCCTCCCGCCTTCGGAACGCAAGCGTTTAGCGGAATGGCACTACCTGCGAGTTCAGCAAATTCGCCGGATCGAACGCTCATTGGAGCCCGTAGCGACTCTCAAGCGGGTGTATTACAAGAGCATTCTCAGTCCGAGGGATCTGAAGTCTTTGAAACTTCTGTGGCTTGAGGAGGACAAAAACCGCGTCAAACGGGTCGATCCTGACTTGGACGACATCCTCAGCGAAGCTTTGGATCGGGGAGATACTTTAAAACAGCTATTTCACTCGATCGAAGTCAAAGAACGCACCTTTTCTGCAACTCCTAGCCCCGGCGCCGTGCCGCTTTGGGTCAAAGAGTGGGAAGACTCGGAATATGACATAAACTTTTTTCCGCCTTCGTTCTCTGCATGGGTTTCCATCGTGGACGACTAGGTTCAAGAAAAACTCTTTGACATGGCATCGATCGTAAAATTCAGATGGTAGACTTTTTTGCTATTGCTGCCATTGGCGAAGAGGGTGGGGGCGATCGGCTAAACCAGGCGGCGTGGCGCGCAGGCCTCCGAGTACAGAGAAGTGAATCGGAGTCAGTACCATTGTACAATGGGGGAAAACCAGGGCTTCAGCTAATCGCTGATAGCTGATAGCTGATAGCTGATAGTTTCTCATGACTGACTCGATTTCTACTTCTCCTCTAGACTCGGCGGCCGATACAGCCGAACTCCGCTCTCAGTTGAGGTCGGGTTCGGAAAAAGCTCAACTGCAACTGCTGCAACAACAAATAGCAGATTCCGGTTGGGATGTATTGATGGAATTTTTATTAGAGCGCAAGTCAGATGCACCGACTGCGGTAATGGGTAAGGCTTACCAAATTCTTTACAGTGCTAATTCTCCGAGAGCTACGGAGTTTTTGCAAGCGAATTTTCCGACTGGGCTTGTGCCGCTGCGATCGGACTCTAACGTTGATTACACTCCGCTGCAACAATTATTGGCGTTACAGGAATTTCAAGAAGCCGATCGCTTGACTTTAGACAAGCTTTGTGAATTGGCGGGGGGAACTACCCCGCAGAGAAAGTGGCTGTATTTTACGCAAGTTGAAAGTTTGCCGGTAACGGATTTGCAAACAATTAATACGCTGTGGAAAGTTCATTCCGAAGGCAAATTTGGCTTTTCGGTGCAGCGGGAAATTTGGCTCGGTTCGGGGAAGAATTGGGATAAGTTGTGGCCGCTAATTGGCTGGAAGAAGGGGAATAATTGGACGCGGTATCCGCAAGAGTTTATCTGGGATTTGAGCGCGCCTAGGGGTCATTTGCCGCTGTCGAATCAGTTGCGGGGAGTGCAGCCTTTTGCAGCTTTGATGGCTCATCCTGCCTGGTTGAAGTGAATGGTTTTCCGTCGGGCTTTTGGAGAATGTGGGGCGGGCTGGATGGCCTGCCCCGCTATTGTTTTTGGGGAATTGGGATTTTGATTTTTGAGGCGCAGAAATTCACAGAAATTCACAGGCGGGACGCCTGTTCCACTTTTGGGAGAGAGGGAGAAGGGCGATCGCACTTCTAAGGAATTTGGAAAATTTTATACAATACCTATATCAACTAATTAGCAAGAGGGCTGGGAGTCATGGTAGGCATCGGAACCAAACTCACTTTAGCAGAATTTCTAGCTTTGCCCGACGGAGATATATATTGTGAGTTGGTAGATGGTGAAGCAGTTCCTAAAGTGTCTCCAAAATTTTTTCATTCCAGTTTACAGGGAGCTTTGTGTCGCCTGATTCGTGTATGGTGTAAAGGACGCGGGCGAGTGCTTCCAGAATGGGCAATTTTGTTAAAACGTCAGGATAAAGATTGGGTTCCTGTTCCCGATTTAACGTACATTTCTTATGCGCGTCTGCCGAAAAGTTGGCTGCAAAATGAAGCTTGTCCCGAAATTCCTGAACTGGTGATTGAGATTATCTCTCCTGGTCAAACGATGCAGGAATTTGAAGAGAAGGCGAAAGATTATTTGGCAGCGGGCGTTCCGCGAGTTTTGGTTATAGATCCAGAGGCTATTTTAATTAGAAGCTTTTTCCCCGATGGTTTGAGTCAAGTTTATACGGATAATACACTAATTTTGGATGAGTTGCTGCCTGGTTTGGAGTTGACGACTAGACTGATTTTTGAAGAAGCGGAATTGATTGATTGATTAAGGGCGATCGTACTCTGTGCAAGATATCAGTGGTAAGGTGTGTGACCACGGGAAAACTTTGAAGGAGTGGCGGTGGGACTATTGACGGTCAGGCAATGCGACAAAACCATAGTATTTACAAGGTACTATGGTTTTTTTGCCCTTACCCCTTACTCATTGAATTAGCCAGCACTTTGATTTAAGATTGTTTCAATTTGATTCTGTACTTGTTCAAGTTCCCGACGTTTGTCAGCCAGCCAAACCTTTTCGGCCTCGCATTCTGCTTGATTTTGGCGATCGCGATTTTCCTGCTGTTCTAATAAATTCTCCCACAGCGAGATAGCTTGTGTGATCGCACCGCTAGCTGTTTCATATCGCTCGTCAAATACTGCTTTAATTCTTTCTTGTATCTTCTCAGAAATCGACTCCTCAGATTCCTTAAATTTCTGAAACCCTAACTCACAAATTTTTTGCTTAATTTGGTTATGAATTCCATCCACATCTAGCATTCCCAATCCAAATGCGCCACCCCCACCAGCAGCTAAGCCACCCAAAATAACTGGAATAATACCAAGTCCTGCGAAAAACAGCAATCCCGCCGCTACTAATCCACCCAGGCCTAAACCGCCAAGAAAACCTCCAGGACCTCCAATATCGGGATTGATTGATGAAGCGATACCGCTTCCACCGATGCCAATTCCACCCAGATTTTTTGCTATTCCTAAGTTATTGAATTGAGTAACAAGGCTAGTGTTAAGTCGCTGATCGAACTCTTGAAACTCTTGTCGGATTGCATAAAACTCTTCTTTAAATTTGAAGTCTAAAGTTTCTATTTTTTGTTTCAATATAAACTGCAATTTTTGGTCGCTCCAGACATCAATTTCTTGTGTTAATTCCAACACAAATTGATTAGCATAATCTCGGATTAACTTGTCTTGGCTCCAAATATGCGAATACTTAGAAGTCCATTTATTACTTTTTGTAGCGAGGCGATCGGGCAATATTTTCACCCATTCCTTCCAAGATTCAATAGCTTCTCCTATGGATTCCTCTCTCAGTTTATTAGCTAAAAGTCTAATCTTAACATCGCGGCCGCTTACTTCCGCTATTTGTTCAAAAATCTTCGCCTTATCTGCTTCAGAAACTGTCAACTTTCCTTCTAGCATTTCCCTATACTGAGTCAATTCATCGCAGCCAGTATTAATAATTTGCTTAATTCCGGCTGCGGATTGGTTAAGTGCGATCGCTCCCCGTTCAACTGTCAAAAACTGCTCAACCGACTTTGTAAAACCATGAAAAGCTTTGAGGTGATCGTCATTTTCATTTCCGGCTAAAATCGCATCCAATGCTGATTGAGCAGAAATAAAATGACTCCGGTTTTCCCCCGCAATAATTGGGTTTGCCCCATTAACAATCGTTTCTACCCTTTTTCTTACTTGAGTGCGACTCTCTTCTCGGCGCAGCAAATCGAAAAAGTTAACTACAATAAAAATATTACTGGCGCCTTGATAGTTCGCATAATTCAGTTCTTTTTTTAAGTACAAAAGCAGTTCCCGCTCTTTCTCCGTTAAAGCATTTTGAGCATGAGTCAAGAAAATCACGGCATCAGCAGTTTTTAGAACTTGCTGAGTTACCGCTGTGCGTTCCGCTTGTTCGTTTAATCCGGGAGAATCAATAATTTCTACCCCATTACGGCACAGCTCTAATTCGGGATGCTCGAAAACAATTTCTTTAATTTCCGAATTGATTATCTCATCTTCGCAAGAACCCAAAGCCGCCTCTTCCGAAATGGAAGCTTTCTCTTGATATTGTGCCGGTGGAATTTCTTCCTCCCGTCCATCTTTGTAGCGACAAATAACCCGGCGCTGCGAACCATACTTCAAAATAGTCACAGTCCCGCTACAGGGAATATCCCGCACCGGTTGGATTTCCTCGCCGAGTAACGCATTGAGTAAAGTTGATTTGCCTTTACTAAACTCGCCGACAACAGCCACGCGGAAACGCTGAGATTGCAAGTTGCGAGATATTTTTGTTACTTCTTCTGTTAAAGTACGAGAAAAGACGCTGCGATCGCTTCCCTCTAGCAGAGTTAAATGTAGTTGGCCACAAACTCTATCCAGTTGTTTTTGATACTCCTGAAATTTTTGCAACTCCTGATAGGAGGAAACTGAATGCTTGGGATTGCTTTGTTGTTTGGGTTTTTCTGGTAAATATTCGATAATGTGACTAGCAGCACGGACAAACAAAGAATCGAGAGATTGAAAGCGTGCGGGATCTAGTAACGAGTGGACTTCTGCTAAAGCTGCTGTATCGCTTATTGCTTGACTGCTAAAACTCGCTTCCAAAACTGCCAAGTATCGAGAGTCAATTTCCAGTGTGTTACCGATAAGTATCAAATACCCTTATTCGCGATCGTCCATTGTTCCATCTGCTGCCGACATCTGATAGCCAAAACTAATTAACAGCAGTTTTTCCTCCTCGGCAAAGCACGATGTCAGGGCCAGCAACTCGTGCATTTTTTTGTAAATTTCCTGATATCGCACGGCCTTAACTATCGGCTTTACCAATGGGCGCAAACTGTTGTTAGCGGGGATAAGTGCCGTCATAGTTGTGCTCAGTCGCTGCGTTTCCTCAGCGCCAACCGTACCGTCGGCATAGATAACTCCCACCAACACTGTCACCAGCCCCGCCAGGAAAAGCATCGGCGGAGAAATATCTTCTTTTCGGAGTTTTTGCCGTGTCAGCAGCGAAATAAGCTCAACGGTTTGGGAACTAATTAACGAAGTATTCATTTGTAGCGCCTAATAATATTTCTTTTATTAAATGGATCATAATAGATCAGTTGTTCTGTGAGATGCTAGCAGGGTAAAAATTTATGATGAACTTTGTATTTTCCCCAGCGGTACAGGCTGCGATCGAGGCTGGTAAGTACGCACAAGTGTTTACATCTGCCGGAGTGCCGATCGGCATGGCGAGAGATGCAGCGACGGGACAGTTTGCGGCCCACGCCGTTGGCGCGGTGGTCAACAACAGTCCCCTATCGCCGTTAGTGTCTCCCGTGCAGCTAGCAATGGGAGGCTTGCAGATGTACCAAAACCACATGGGCTTTCAAGCCGTCCAAACCAGTTTGGGCGTGCTGCAAGCGACTACAGCCGTCATTGGTGTGGGAGTTGCGGCTGGGGTAGCTTTGTCGGCGGTGAATTTGCACCAAACATTGAAACTAAAAAAAGCAGTAGAAAAGCTGGAAGTTAAAGTTGAAAATGGTTTCATCAATTTAGAACAACTTGTGAAAGGCCAAGGCGCGGAAATTAAGCAATTAATTTCCGAAGTCGTTGCAGATATAAAATTTGAGAACCATCGTTTAGTGTTAGTGCGGGCTTACGGGTTATTTAATCAAGCAATTCAACGGATGCGATCGGCTTTGCAACTGCAAGATATTAATCGCCGCAATGCTGAAATTGACGCAGCGCGGGGGATGTTGTTTGAAGCTTTAGCAGACTACAGAAATCCGCATTTATTAGAAGAAACTTGTGCGGCGGGACAGTTGCGCCGGTTAGAGTGCAGTTGGGCGATCGAGCAAAGTATTATCGGCACGTATCAGGTGCAAAATGAATTTGGCGCTGCGGGCGATCGGCTTTCTCAACGTAAGGATTCAGGTCTAAAAACTTGCGGCTCCAACGCTTGTCTGGCAAGGGTTTTAGGGCAAAATAAGGGTTTTTGTCTTTCGTGGTTAATTGTCAATAAACGAGGAGAAGTGACAGTTTTTCGTGGTTTATTGAGAATAGAGATTGATTTAGTATCAAGCTCCATATCTAAAGTCTTTGCCCAGCAAGGAGTTCAGTGACCTGAATCCTTACTTCTCAACTTCAACAACAAATCCGTCAAGATGGCCTCGATATCATACAATGCTGTGACTCTGACGAAGAGCTTGATTTTCTATTTCCTGAAATCACCCGAATTCACAATCACGATTTAGCCGCCTTAGACATTTGGCTTAATCAGATTGAATGGACTAAAGCTTTGCCCGAAACTGAGCTAAAACAGTTACAGACTAAAGATTTTACTAATGCAAACTTTTTATCAAGCGGTGATAAAAAATCAGCAACAACAGCTTCAGCAATACCGGATGAACAGTTATTTTATGAAAATTTGCGGCCTAAGTCTCATTTTTATTCTCTTCGGACTCAACTGGAATTAATGCTCGATCCGCAGCAGCGTCAAGAGTATGAAGATTATATCCTTGAGCAAGGGCAAATAGCTGGTCATAAAAGTTTAGTATCGTCGAACTTGGAAAAAGCGTCTGATTTGGCTGTTGCTAATCTGTTTTACTATTTCCGAGTCCGGGATAAATCGGAATACGAATCAGAATTAGATCCTGATGAAACTACAACTGATACCACTACTCCTAACGTTTTTGCTGAATCTTCCCCAAGTGGTAAGGTTAAGCAGCAAATCTATGAAAAAGTCAAAGCCGTTGTTGCCAAGCAACTAGAAGTTGATGCAAGTCAAGTCACCATCAACGCTAATTTTGCCAATGATTTAGGAGCCGATTCTCTCGATGCAGTAGAGCTAATTATGGCAATCGAGGAGGAATTCGACATTGAAATTCCCGATGAAGTTGCCGAGCAAATTAGTACCGTTCAACAGGCTGTTGATTACATTTACAAAAAAGTTGATGTTTAAAAACCCAAGACAGTAACCAAGTTCAAATTCCTGAAACAACAGAAGCTCAGATTCAAGATGATTCCCAAACTATGAAATAATTTGGGTGGACTTCAGAGTCAGGAATATTTAATTGCGATGATGAATTGGCAGAATTTCAGTTAAGTCTCAATCCTCATAATCCATGACGAAAAGCGATCGCTCACAAGCCTAAAATCACACGTAGGGCGACTGCCAGCTCATCCATATAATTTTGATCTAAATGACCGATTACCCTAATAACCCTAGATTTGTCGATCACCCGAATCTGTTCGCAAAGTATTACTGAATCTTGATTTAAACCCCCAACTCCAGATGGAACAAATACATGAGAAGGTAAAAGAGCGCGACGAATCTTTGTAGTAAACGGTGCAATAATAGTATGAGGACTTACTGCATTAGCACGATCGATCTGTAAGATGACAACAGGTCTGATACCAGCTTGCTCCGTACCAACTACCGGATTCAAATCGCATAACACGACATCTCCTCTTGTATATGTTAGATTTACTGATGAAGATCCTACCATTGAATCTCTCCACGGGCTAACTTTTCTTCGTAGGCTTCTAAATTCTTTAAATAGTCAGAAAAGTCTGATTCAGTAAGCTGTGGCAATTCACTGTTGTATTTGAGGAGCAAAAAGTCTATAAAATCATTCACCTCTTGAACAAGTGGCTCCGGCAGTTGGCTAATTTTAGCAATAGTTAGATCGTAAACTGTCATGTTTTTACCCTATGTATCTTATTCACTTAACTATATCAATACTTCGGACAGTTTTTAAAGAGGGATACGATCGCAATAAAACAGAGAAGTGAAAAAGTGAGTGAAATCTG
>NZ_JAUBSD010000114.1:0-17785 GCF_036704575.1 Microcoleus sp. K5-D4 | reverse complement strand
TATCTACCAAAATGGAATTATCGTGCAGTTCCGACTATTTAGCAGACGCTAAAGTTATTAAATTGTCATTCCTAAGATAAAATTCAGCTATACTACGGTAAACCAATCGATTTATAGTATAAAATGCGTAAGTCCTAATTAAACCAGACATTTAGCAAGGAATTGAGGAGACGAATCATGAGCAAGTGGTTTGCCATTGCCAGACGTAGGTTGCTGCTATTTTTTATTTCTGGGCTGTTTCTAGCGGTATTAGTCAATGCCTGTACTAATTCTGCCTCTCCTGGAACTGGCACTACAGCAGCATCGGCAGGCTCATCTCCTACGGCAGTTCCTACGGTAGTACGTTTAGATTATGCCTACTACAATCCTGTCAGTCTTGTGTTGAAAGAGAAAGGCTGGCTGGAGGAAGACTTAGCCAAAACCAATATCAAAGTGGAATGGGTGCTCAGTCAAGGTAGTAACAAGGCATTAGAGTTTCTCAATGGCAGCAGCATAGACTTTGGCTCGACTTCTGGTGCTTCCGCACTGATTGCCAAAGCCAATGGCAATCCCATCAAGTCTATTTACGTTTACTCGAAGCCCGAATGGACAGCATTAGTAACTACGGCGAATTCTTCGATTCAAAAAGTCGCCGATCTAAAAGGCAAGAAAGTTGCAGCAACGCGCGGAACAGATCCGTTTATTTTCTTGTTGCGTGCCTTGGATCAAGTCGGTTTGACTGCCAAAGATGTAGAAATTGTGCCTTTGCCGCACGCTGACGGCAAAGCTGCCCTTGAGAAAGGCGATGTCGATGCCTGGGCTGGTCTCGATCCATTTATGGCACAGACAGAAGTAGAAAAAGCCTCGAAACTGTTCTTCCGCAATCCCAAACTAATTAGTCAAGGCTTTTTGAATGTCCGCGAGGCATTTGCCAAACAATATCCTGAACAAGTTAGTCAAGTGCTAACCGCCTATGAGAAGGCACGGAAATGGGCGATCGCAAATCCTAGTGAACTAAAGCAAGTGGTGATTAAAGCATCGAAGCTGACAGAAGCGGTAGCAACTAAACAATTAGAAGAGCGAACTGATATATCAAACTCATCGATTGGTGACGAACAAAAAGCCGTTATTAGTGCTGCTGGGGATGTCTTGAAAAAAAGCGGCGTTATCGAGAATTCCGTTGATGTCATTACAGTAGTTAACAATTTAATCGATCCGCAGTATGTGGCAAAGGTTGCCAAATCATAAGTAAAAAAAATCTGCTGTGGATATACACCAACTCACCAACGCATATCCGAAAATTAAAATTTAAAAGTTGAAAATTGAAAAATAAATTCATCATTTTTAATTTTGCTTTTTTAAATTTTAATTCCGAGCCAAAGCTATCTATGCAAAACAGCAAACACTAAGTTATGGAACAAAGACTTGCGATCGCAATACCAAGCGCACAAACAGGTAATATTTGGCAATTCCTCAGGCGTCTGGGCAGAGCAAAAGGCTTGCTCTTGCCAGTCTTTCTCTTAATAGTGTGGGAAAGTCTGTCTAGGTTTGGCTTGGTTGCTCCTAACTTGTTACCTGCTCCGTCAACTATTCTTACAACAGTTTGGCAACTCGGTGCAGCAGGGGAACTATGGCAGCACATCGGCATTACCCTCTATCGAGTCTTTGTTGGCTTCCTAATTGGTACATTTTTTGCCACTCTTCTAGGAGGATTAACAGGCTATTCTTGCCTAATTCACGATTTACTAGACCCGCTTTTGCAATCACTTCGTAACATTCCTTCCCTCGCATGGGTGCCACTATTTATCCTCTGGATGGGAATTCATGAGCCTTCCAAAATTGCTCTGATTGCCGTTGGAGTCTTCTTCCCCGTTTACTTAAATCTGATGAGCGGCATTCACAATGTCGATCGCAAATTGGTTGAGGTTGGCAAAATCTATAGACTTAATGATTGGCAGCTTATCAGTCGTGTGTTCTTGCCCGCGACATTGCCGGCCTACATAGTCGGTTTGCGAAGTGGCTTGGGTTTGGGCTGGATGTTTGTCGTGGCGGCTGAATTGATGGGAGCCAGTCAGGGCTTAGGCTTCTTATTGATCGACGGGCAAGCGACTGGACGACCCGCCATCACCCTCGCCAGCATTCTCTTGTTTGCGATTTTCGGAAAAGTGACTGACTCAATTATTGGGCTTGCATCGCATAGGCTACTCCATTGGCAGGATGTTCACGCTTCCAACCATTAGTTCAAAGCATTAATTTCAAGCATTCATTCAAAGCGCCAAGGAGGAAACATATATGCTAATCATCGAAGGACTGCATAAGCGATTTAAAAATGGTTTTGTAGGATTGGAGTCTATTAATTTAACTGTTAATCGTAGCGAGATTGTTAGTTTAATTGGTACGAGTGGTTGTGGCAAAAGTACACTTTTACGGATCGTTGCTGGATTAGATATGCCAACTTATGGAGATGTGCAAATTGACGATATTCGCATTAGCAAAGCTCATCCAGAAATTGGTGTAATATTTCAAGAACCTCGGCTGATGCCTTGGTTAACCGTCTGGGAAAATGTGCAGTTTGGTTTGCATCATTTACCGAAGGATGAACGCAGGGCACGGGCAAGTGATGCTCTAGTTAAGGTTGGATTACAAGATTTTGCTCGTTTGCTGCCGCGCCAACTATCAGGAGGAATGGCTCAACGGGTGGCGATCGCGCGTGCCCTTGTTACTAATCCTTCTATTTTATTGCTAGATGAACCCTTTAGTGCTCTCGATTCCTTTACTAGAATGCAATTACAGGATCGTCTGTTAGAAATTTGGCAATCCGATCGCCAGACGATGATTCTTGTCACCCATGATGTTGAAGAAGCACTGATTTTAAGCGATCGCGCGATCGTTATGCGTGGCAACCCTGGACGCATCCATCTTGAGCTAGATATCGATCTTCCCCGTCCCCGCAGGCGTACCGATCGCGATTTGCAATATTGGAAAGAAAAATTATTGAGTACCTTGGATTTATCCAATACGCAAACGGTTCCCTTAGAGGTTTAAATCCCAGGCTGAGATCGCAATCAACATCTAAATATAGGCAAGGGAAACGCCACTCCGATCTCTCGCCCTGAGCGAAACCCAAGGGCTGATATCTAATCCGTTGACATCGAAATTATTCTCTCTCTCTTCTCTTTCTCTGTGTCCTCTGTGCCCTCTGCGGTTTAATCATTCCCATACAACCGGAATTGATATGACGCACCAGACAATCGTTTTTCAAATGTCCAACAGCTTATCTCAAAACCTAAATCCTAACTCAGCCAAAATTGACTTCAATCATGACTACTAAAATACTCCCAAGCTACGATCCAACCCTCTTTCAAGGAGCCATTTCTTATTACCTGCAATATCGACCGCGCTACCCAAATGCTCTTTACGATTTAATCTCACAGGAATTTCAATTAGACGGGCAAGGCAAGCTTCTCGATCTCGGCTGTGGGATTGGCTTGGTAGCGATCGCCTTACACGATCGATTTCAATCTGTTTTGGGTATCGATCCCGATCCAGAAATGCTCGAAGTTGCCAAACAAGAAGCTAAACTGGCTCATGCTTCAAATATCACTTGGGTAAGGGATTTAGCAGAAAATATTTCCCCAGCAATTGGCACATTTTCCCTTGTCACCATTGGTCGTGCTTTTCATTGGATGGATCAAGAACTGGTGCTAAAGCGTAGCTACGATCTGCTCGATCGCACCAGTAACGCTAATACGGGGATAGCGATTATTCAAACTGAAAAAGATATTTGGTCAAATGACTCTGTTTGGGCACAAAATGTGCTAGCTACTATCAAACGGTGGCTAGGAGAAGAGCGGCGTGTGGGATCGAGCAGCGTTCCTTTGCTCTACAAGTCGGATTTAGAAGTTTTGGATCGATCGCCATTCGTTCGGATTAAGCGCCATAAGATTGACTTTCAAAAACACTGGACAATTGATAATTTTATTGGTTATCTCTACTCCACCGCTTACTGCCGTCGTGATTACTTTAATGGCGATACTTCCGTATTTGAGGCTGAAGTTAAAGCAGCAATTCTCAGTGCAGAACCTTCCGGTCAGTTTGTTGAAGATGTACCTATTTCTGTTTACTTGGGTTTTAAGGACTGACCAACCTATAGGAATCCTAAATCATTTGTACCTCATTACTTCCCTCAATTTTGTATCATCAATATGAACATATCCCTTGTAGACTCGAAAAGCACAACACAACAAGACAGCAAGCAAGATTATGTAGCGATCGCGAAATCACTTGCTCAAGAATTTGCTGTTACTGCCATCGAACGAGATCGTGTTGGCGGTACGCCAAAGTATGAACGCGATCGCATTCGTTCTAGCGGTTTGCTCGGTTTGATTATCCCTAAAGAATATGGCGGTATTGGCGAAACGTGGATTACGGCACTCCAAATTTCCCGCGAGTTGGCAAAGACTGATAGTTCTCTAGCTCATGTTTATTCCTATCACCATTTAGGGGTGGTTATCCCGCATCTTTTTGGCACGGAGGATCGCAAGGCACAGTTCTACAAAGATACAATGACAAACAATTGGTTTTGGTGCAATGCTCTCAATCCTCTCGATCGCCGTGCCACTTTAACTCCTGATGGTACAGGATTTTTACTGAACGGGATAAAAAGCTTTTGCTCTGGCTCTAAAGATTCAGATATCTTACCCATCACTGCGGTTCGTCAAGATACCTCCGAACTCACAATTATTGTAATTCCCACTCAAAGAGAGGGTGTAAAGATCCATGACGATTGGGATAATATCGGGCAACGTCAAACTGATAGCGGTAGTATTAGTTTCGACCAAGTGCGCGTTTATGATTCGGAAGTATTTGGCGATCGCACTCGTGCCGATCTTCCTTTCCGTACTTTACGAGCTTGCTTGACGCAAATAAATCTTGCCCATATTTATCTGGGTATTGCGGAAGGAGCATTTGCTGCAGCCAAAGACTATACTTGCACCGAAGGACGACCCTGGTTGACTTCCAATGCTCCTAGTGTGACGCAAGATCCCTACATTCTGAAACACTACGGAGAAATGTGGGTCGATCTGCAAGCGGTTAGCAGTTTGACCGATCGAGCCGCTGCCATTCTGCAAGCAGCTTGGGAAAAAGGCATAGATTTAACAGCAGAAGAACGTGGAAAATGCGCGATCGCGATCGCAACGGCAAAGGTTGCTGCCACAAAAATAGGTTTAGATGTGACAACTCGCATTTTTGAAGTGATGGGGGCGCGTGCTACCACAAGTAAATATGGTTTCGATCGCTACTGGCGTAATCTCAGAACGTTTACGCTACATGATTCTGTTGACTATAAAATTCACGATCTGGGTAACTGGGTACTCAACGATCTGCTCCCCAATCCCAGCTTTTATACGTAAAAAACATCCTTTTTGAAGGATGTTTTATCTTCACTCGGCGGTATCTCAGCTTTTTATGCAGATAGCAGCAGAGCTAGATGCTACTTTTTCTTCTGCGCGTGCAACTGATACATTACCACTGAATATTAATCATTCAAGTAACTAGATAAGTCAGACAAGCAACAATTTACACAATCTGCTTGCATTTTTGAAGTCCTTTGTGGAATAATAGGAGCTTGTTAGTGTAAACTACGGTTTATCGGTCGATTTTTTGTAGCTTACTCATCAATAATGATTAGTTCAGCTTTTACATGATTATTGCGTTTTTTTGTTTTCAATACTTGAAGCTTAGGAAGGAACAGTGTTAACCCGATTAAGAGAAAACCCATTTTTAGCTAAATTGAGGCATTTTGGGAGCAAACTCAAACATAGTTCAATCAAGACCTTTGCTTTGCTTTTTGCAGTTGGCTTCAGTTTGAGTTTAACCGTTTCTGCCTGTAGTCCTACTCAGCAAACAAATACAACTACTGCCCCGACTTCTGCTGCCACATCGGTGGCTAGTTCTAACTCACAACAGAGCAATGTAATTAGGATCGGCTATCAAAAATATGGAACCCTAAGTATCCTTAAATCACGGGGAAGTTTAGAGAAACGTTTGGCTTCTCAAAGCACTTCTGTACAGTGGCTTCAATTTCCCGCTGGCCCTCAATTACTGGAAGCTTTGAATGCAGGCAGTATTGACTTTGGCCATACAGGAGAAGCGCCGCCTATTTTCGCACAAGCTGCTGGCGCACCATTGGTATATGTTGCTAATGAGCCTCCTAATCCTAAAGGTGAAGCTATCTTAGTACCGAAAGATTCTCCTATTCAAGATGTGGCTGGGTTGAAAGGCAAAAAAGTTGTATTTAACAAAGGTTCAAATGTGCAATACCTCGTGGTAGAAGCATTAAAAGCAGCCGGATTAAAATATAGCGACATTCAGCCTATTTATCTGCCCCCAGCAGATGCGCGCGCAGTTTTTGAACAAGGTAGTGCTGATGCTTGGGCAATTTGGGACCCGTTTTTTACTGTAGCGAAACGAGCTACAGGAGCTCGCGTTCTTAAGGATGGAGAAGGGCTTGTAGCTAATCGGGAATTCTATCTAGCTGCCAAACCTTTTAACGAGCAATATCCAGACCGGATTAAGGCAATTTTAGAGGAACTTCAAAAAGTAGATGAATGGGCTGCATCTCAACCAACTGAAGTGGCAAAACTGCTGTCTCCTGAGCTTGGTATTGATGTTCCAACTTTAGAGGAAATCTCACGGAGACGGCCTTACGGTGTGCAGCCAATTACGGAGGAAGTCGTTACTTACCAGCAAAAAGTTGCTGATACTTTCGTGGATTTGAAGCTGCTTCCCAAACAGGTAAAAATTAGCGAAGTGGCTCAGGTAACTAAACAATAAATAGTGATGGAGACTCAGGAAAATGGAATTATTTTGGTTTATACCAACTCACGGAGACGGACATTATTTAGCTTCAGGAATTGGAGGGAGAGCTTGCAGTTTTTCCTACTTAAAGCAAATCGCCCAAGCCGTTGACCATTTAGGATTTACGGGTGCTCTGCTGCCGACTGGACGCTCATGCGAAGACGCATGGGTAGTAGCTTCATCTCTCATGTCTGTAACGGAAAAAATGCGTTTTTTAGTTGCGATTCGTCCGGGATTAATGTCTCCTGGGGTAGCAGCACGGATGGCAGCAACGTTTGATCGGTTATCTAACGGACGCTTATTGATTAATGTGGTGACAGGCGGCGATCCGGTAGAATTAGCAGGAGATGGAGTGCATCTCAGTCACGATGCTCGTTATGAATTAACGGATGAATTTTTGACAGTTTGGAGAGCGATGCTTGAAGGTAGTAACTCCAATGACGTGCGAGAGAAAGAAGTCGATTTTAGCGGTGAATATCTCCAAATTAACGGCGGTAAAGTTCTCTTCCCACCTGTACAAACTCCCCATCCTCCTTTGTGGTTTGGCGGTTCATCGCCCATAGCACAACAAATTGCGGCTAAGCATATTGATGTTTATCTTACTTGGGGAGAACCGCCGCAACAAGTGGCAAAAAAAATTGAAGCTGTGAAAAAATTAGCAGCAGAACAGGGTAGAACTGTGCGGTTTGGGATTCGCCTTCATGTCATTGTGCGCGAAACTGAAAGCGAAGCTTGGGAGGACGCAAATCGGTTGATTAAATATGTCGATGAAGATGCGATCGCAGCCGCCCAAAAAGCTTATGCCAGAATGGACTCTGAAGGGCAAAAGCGGATGACAGAACTGCACGCAGGCAACCGCGAAGCTCTAGAAATTAGCCCCAATTTGTGGGCTGGAATTGGGTTAGTAAGAGGCGGTGCCGGTACTGCCTTAGTGGGAGATCCCGATACCGTTGTTGCACGAATGTTGGAATATTGCGAATTGGGAATTGAAACTTTCATTTTTTCCGGTTATCCCCACTTAGAAGAAGCGTATCGAGTCGCTGAATTGCTATTCCCCCGCTTGCCGTTGAAGAACCAACCACCTGCAAATCAACCGCAAATGTTTAGTCCTTTTGGCGAAATTGTTGCCAACGATAAGTTTCTCCAACAAAAACAAGTTATTCCTACGAGCGCATCATGAACAAAAAATGGCTCAAAAACCCCTATTTTCAGCAGGTGATTCCCTGGATTGTACCGATTGTGCTGATTGTTAGCTGGCAACTTTTAGTGCAGGTGGGTTGGCTTTCGACAAGAGTTTTACCCGCACCAACAGGTGTTTTAAGTGCAGGAGTTAGATTGGCAATTACCGGGGAACTGTTTCACCATATCGGAATTAGTGCTTGGCGTGCCGTCGTTGGTTTCATCATCGGCGGAGGAATTGGTTTAACTCTTGGTTTCCTCAACGGTCTTTCTCCAATCGCAGAAAAGCTGCTAGATACTTCTGTACAAATGGTTCGTAATGTTCCCCACCTCGCCTTAATTCCCCTAGTAATTTTATGGTTTGGAATTGGCGATGTAGCTCGGTTATTTTTGGTGGCTTTGGGTGTGTTTTTCCCAATGTATATCAATACATTTCATGGCATCCGCAGCGTCGATGCCGGATTGATTGAAATGGGAAAAGTCTATGGTTTGAGTCCTACATCTCTTTTGTGGCAAGTTATTCTGCCTGGGGCTTTGCCTTCAATTTTGGTAGGCGTGCGATATTCTTTGGGGATTATGTGGCTGACGCTGATTGTCGCAGAAACAATTGCTGCCGATTCTGGTATTGGTTACATGGCAATGAATGCTCGCGAGTTCTTGCAAACTGATGTTGTGGTGTTGAGCATTATTATGTATGCTTTGTTGGGTAAGTTTGCAGATGCGATCGCCAGAAAGTTAGAAAAGAAATGGCTGGCTTGGCATCCCAATTATCAGCCCGCTTAGCTATAAAAAAGCAGGAATAAGAAAGAAAAATGAGAGTGTCCCCTTTTTCTTTCTTAGTTTCTCTAGAAATGCTGTCCTTCACGATCTGCTCAGTTAGTGTTTTTTACGTATAAAAGCTGGGATTGGGGAGATGATCGTTGAATACCCAGTTACCCAGATCGTGAATTTTATAATCAAGAGAATCATGTAGCGTAAACGTTCTCAGATTACGCCAGTAGCGATCGAAACCATATTTGCTGGTGGTAGCACGCGCCCCCATCACTTCAAAAATGCGACTTGTCACATCTAAACCTGTTTTTGTGGCAGCAACCTTTGCTGTTGCGATCGCTGCCTGCTCGACAACTTCAATGATCTCCAGTCCTAATACACGATCCATGCTGAATGTTTTCTCCTATTGCACGTCCTGGCTACTCCACGGCTTTGGAGGGGCTCACTGCCTGTGAGTCGGATTTTGAGCTTTTTAGCCAACATGGCCAACAGGTCTATGAAACTCACGACCGTGAGAGCGAAGACTAGGAATTTTCTATCCCATCATGGTTTTGACGGCGAGGATTACAACAGTCGCCAAAAAAATCCGACGTAACCAGCGATTGCTAAGTTTGAGAGCCACCTGTGAGCCGATGATGCCCCCAATAAACATGGCAATACCTAAGATGATGCCCAATCGATAATCAACGATGCCAGCCGCTGTGAAAACCCCCGTTGCCACGAGCGAGGAAAAGATATTCACCAGCTTGGTTGTAGCGATCGCTTCCACAAAAGTCATCCGAAAGAGCGCCACATAGGCAGCCGTTAGCAAGGTGACGTACCCGCCACTGAAAAAACCACCATAGATACCCAGCCCAAACGTTGCCACATAACCGAGTAATTGGGCTGCCCGTGATGGGCGATCGGCTGCCGGAAGAACGCCACCTCGATGATTCGCGATCGAGAAAACAGCAACCGCAATCATGGCAGCCGAAACAATCTGCGGTAAGGACTTTGACGGTATTACCAGGACTAATCCTGCTCCTAGAATTGAGCCAATCAGAGTCAGCCCAATCAAGAGAGGCAAGCGTCTTAGATTAATCGTCTGTTGCTTCAGAAACGGTAACGTTGCACCAATACTCATAAACGTGAGTGCCAGCATATTAGTGGCTAAAGCCGTGCGCGGTGCAATGCCCATCTGCAACATTACAGGCACCGTAATTAAGGAGGTGCTGCCTGTAATGACGCTGATCGTGCTGGTCGCTAAAAAAACTGTAATCAGGATCAGTAGTTGAAGGGAAACCATATAGGTTCTATAAGTTCCCTTACGCTAATTGGGTAGCCGAAACAAAGGTCGTAACCGCACCCCGATCGCAGTTCCCAGGAGTGCAGCCACAATCCACAGCCAGCCGTGCAAACTGGTAGACGCGATCGCCCCAAAGAACCCACTCACATTGCAACCGTAGGCAAGAAATGCACTGTAGCCCATCAGTAAGCCACCTAATATCGCCGCCGCTAGAATCTGTTTGGAAGGCCCAAAAGTTGGAACCCATCGCCCTGCTAACCCTGCAGCCAGCAGCGATCCTAGAACGATCCCACCATTCATCACCGAACTGGCATCTGCAAACACGCCATTTGTGAGAGCAGCCTGAGCGTTGGCAGTCTTCCAAAATGGGCTGCTGGTAGAGTCCCACCCCAAAAACGATGCAATCTCAGCCGCCCACAGCGCAAAGCCCCAGGTAATCCGCCAGGGTTGGCCAGACACGATCAGCGTCAGCCAGTTGAGGAGTGACAGCGCGATCGCACCTGTGAGTAGCGACCAAGGGCCGTAAATTAGCTGAGTTAGCGAGGAGGGGAAAAGCGGAGGGGAAGAAGTTAGGGGAGGAGAAGAAAGAGCTTTTGCAGAAGGGAAAATACGTTGGAGAGTAACAAACAAAGCAGCGAAAATTGTCAGTTGCAAAACCACTGCCCAAAACCAGCCAAGATTATCCGCCAAAGAAATCGCCGGCAAAGCAGGCAAATTCACCCACAACTGTCGGGTTAAGCTAGCTGCAAATGCCCCAATGCAAAATGTCACCAGCGTCACCAGCAGAGTGAGACTGCCAGAACCAACGCTATACAAAGTACCACAACCGCAGGCCCCCCCAAGCTGCATCCCAATCCCAAACACGAAGGCACCGATCGCCCCTTGAACGCCTACAGGAGAAACAGCACCCCGCACTTGCTGCCCAAATACCGTTCCGGCTGCCAGAGTCGGCGCAAACAGAACGGTAGCGATCGCCAGCATGATAATTTGTGCGATCGCTCCCCGCGCGTCTCTATGCACAAGTAACTTGCGGTAGGCACTGGCAAAGCCAAAGCTAGAATGGTAAAGTGTTAGCCCCAGCAACCCACCAATCAAGAACAATAGGCTTTGCTGCCAACCATAACGAGTGAGTGTAATTGCCCCAACAGTAAAAAGTGCTAAGGCGATCGCAATTATCCAGCGATCGGGACGAAAAGGAGCCCATAACGGCTCACCAGAAACTGATGAACTCATTTTTACTACTTTTTAGGTGGGTTCTTCGGTTGTTCCGGTGGCGGATCGCAACTGCCTAAAGCGGGTTGACTTAGCGGTACAAAATCCAACCCAAATATTACTGCCACAGTAGCAAAAACAACAAGTGATGAAATCCAAACTTTCATACATTACACCTTTAAATGTTGAACAGCTTAGCACCAAATAACTAAACTTTTTCCGGCCCAGTTTCAACTGGCAAATTAGACGTACTGTACTCAGTCCAAGAACCGTCGTAGATCCGAACTTTAGGATATCCCAAAAGATGTTTTAGCACAACATACTGTAATGTCGCTTCACGCCCAGTGCTGCATGACACAATCACATCATCTGAAGGCTTAATCTTCTTGTCCGCCAGGATTTTGCGAATCTCATCCAGTGACTTCAACTGATGAGGGTTTTTGAGAGCCTCCTGAGAGTTCTCGGCTTCCGTAAACGCAGGCCAGGGAATATTTTTCGCACCAGGAATGTGCCCGTTGCGTACCCAGATATCTTTCTCACCTCGGAATAAATCACCTGGTCTAGGATCGATAAAAACAACACCTGGTTTACCTATTAATTCTCCCACCTGTTGAAGGTTAACGCG
Organism: Microcoleus sp. K5-D4; assembly: GCF_036704575.1. NCBI lineage: Bacteria > Bacillati > Cyanobacteriota > Cyanophyceae > Oscillatoriales > Microcoleaceae > Microcoleus > Microcoleus sp. K5-D4. The sequence continues at coordinate 5,873 of NZ_JAUBSD010000114.1, read as the reverse complement.
AAGTGAGGGATTATCTTGAACCGCAAACTGTGTAAATTTGTATTTGGGATATTCCTTAACAACAGGTTGCCCAGAGGCTTTGTATCCTGTATATCCCCCATCTAAGACTGCAATATCTTTTACTCCCGATCGCTCTAGTAAATAGGCAACCATTGTCGCTCCCAAAATATCTCGTGCATCGGAATAAACGAGAACGCGACTGTTACTGCTAACACCCGATCGAGAAAAGATCGAAGCTAATTTCTGGGTATCCCAATACTGCACGGGCAAAAATCCGTCGGGGCCACGAAATGCAGTATCTGCAATGTGTACTGCGTTTGGAACATGGCCTCCAATATACTCCAGAGGCGCATTTCGCACATCCAAAATTCGCAAATTTGGATCTTTTGCGTTGGCTGCTACCCAATTGGGAGAAACAAATTGAATTTTGGCACTGGGGGTTGCAGTCAGCGGTGAAATCGAGAAGAGTGAAACTCCCAGCAAGGTTGCGATCGCTGCTATTATCAAAACAGAGGGCTTGAGGGATCTTTTCCAGATTCCCCGAAAAAATCTCAAATTCATAACTATAAATCTCCTGAAGAAGGGGCTAGGGACTAGGGGAAGAAGGGAAGAAGGGAATAGGATTAAGGGTTTTAGTAATTTAGAATCTCCTAGCCACCTTGACGGTTGCTATAAGTCCTAAAAAACTTAAAATGTGGCTTAGAGCCAGAGGAAAGGTGGTACAGAATCAACAAACAACACTAAACCGATAGAGATTTTGTACTTAATTTTTAGAAGTATGACATAGCTTACGTTTTCAATCAAGCGTTTGTCATAGAAATCCAGCAAATAAGTACAGGACTTACGCACCCAACCAAAGAAACCGGGTTTTTTGACGAAAATACTTCGCCCGAACCCACAGATTCTCTCAAAAACCCGGTTTCTGGGACTCCAGTAAGTCCTAATGGCTAATTGCTAACTTCCCTATCTTCCCCATCTTCCTCATCTTCCACATCTTCCCCATCTTCCCCATCTTCCCCTCTCTTTCCCTAGCCCTGAGCATCGTAGCCCCTAGCGCCTTCTAAATGTACATGGCAAAGTAATCCTCATAGATTTCAGTATTGGCTGATAGCGTCAGTTCCACTTTTTCGCGATCGCCATCGATCGCCGGACTCGTGCCATTATTTAGACTCGCTTCAGGGATGAAATCGCCACAGTATTCATTGGCGGGTACAGCTTCGTTCATCTTCTTGGGATAGCTCAAACCCAGATGGCTCATAATCGTGATAAATTGCTCGCGACTGCGATCGCTAAATCGAGGATTGAGGCGTTTTTCTTCCCCAATTGTGGAAACGGTGCGCCCTTTGTAATCATGGGCCGGATAAACCAGAGTCTCGTCTGGGAGGGTAAACAACCGTTGCGTCACCGCATCGTAAAGAGTTCCCGCATCCCCCGATTGCAAGTCTGTACGTCCACAACCCCGAATTAGTAAGGCATCCCCCGTTAACAGATGGGTGTTATTGATTAAATAAGCCAGATGGCTGTGGGTGTGACCTGGTGTGGCGATCGCTTCAATCCGTACCCCCCCCAAGACTAAGGTTTCGCGATCCCTCAGGGAGCGATCGGCAGACCTAGCAGTGGCATTTTTTGGCACTAACACCCGGCAACCTTTTTGCTGTCTCAGTTTGCCCGCGCCAGTGATATGGTCGGCATGAATGTGGGTTTCCAAACAGTAGCCCAGACTCAATCCCAGGTCATCTAAAACCTGTAAGTCGCGGTCAACTTGCTCTAAGACTGTATCCACTAGCACCGCCTCTTTCGTCTGACTGTCTGCTATCAGATAGGTGTAGGTGCTCGATTCCGGGTCAAAGAATTGGCGAAACAACAGCGTTGACTCGGGAATTACGGGTCGAGGATCGCCACAATCTTGTTCGATCGAGCGACGAGAGAGGGAAGGGGAGACAGAGTAAGACGGAATTGGGCGCACTCGCACAGGAAGCGACTGTAATACTTTTGCCGCTAATGCCTGTGCCTGTTCGCGCAGTTCTGGAACGGCGATGGTTTCCCATAAATTGCCTTTGCGCGGCGTGCCCAAGGTGTAGAACAAGCTGGAACGCTTGCCCCGATCATCCAACACAGTACCATCAGCGGCAGTATCCAATCCCAAGCCGATGTCGTTGGGGCGGATTAATCCTTGGACGCGCAAATTGGCAATCAGAGATTGGGACGATCGCTGATAATCTGCCTGTATTCCCGTGCAATTCACCACGCGGCTGACCGGCAAAACCAGATTCGTTTTCGTTTGGCGCTGGCAAACGTTGACTGCAACAGCCTCCGATGCCGCTTGACAGTCCTGAATTCGTCCTGCGGTAATGGTTAGTTGCCCTGAATCCAGCATCGTCTGGACAATCTCACCCATTTCAGGGGCAATCCGATGGCGATGCACATCCCAATAAGGCGTAACATGGCGCAAAAACCGTCGCTGCTCGATCCGGGGTAGTTTTTGCCAGAGTTGTTGAGTGATGGGACGCAACGCATCAATTACCGATCGCCAGTCGTAGCCCTGGTTTGCCGCCGTTTTCACCTCACTCCGAATCCGTTGCAGCAAGCCCCGAACTGTTTTAGGGGCGGTGTCTGGGGTTAAAAAGGCGTGGTAGGGTTTGGTCGATCGATGAGTTAGCGGAAATAAGCCTCGGCGAGACACAGCATAAATTTTGCCTTGATGGTGGCGATCGCGCAGTGACACTACCATATCTACCATCGTCAGTCCAGTGCCAATCAACAATACAGGCGCATCAGGCTCTAGATCCGCCAACGCATCGGCTGACCAGGCATGGCGCAGATAAAGGGTGCGATCGTCCTCTGAAGATTGCGAACCGGGAGGGGAGGCAGGGGCATTTCCCAGTGCCAGCACAATTTTATCTGCCACGAAAACGCTGCTGCTTTTCAGGGAGACGATCGCGCCTTTGCCGTTGGGTTCCACTGCGACTACTTCATCAATTACCCGTTCTAGTCGCACATTACTTGATGCGGTAGCCTCTGCTTCTTCCAGAATCGATTGAATATAAAGCCCGTATATCGGCCGGGGAATGAAACTGCTGGCATTTAGGTCGCTAGGCAGGAATGCCGCTAACTCGTGGCGGTTATACTCCAGCCAACGTAGCAGATGACCCGGATCGTCGGGAAAGGCGCTCATCTTGCCTGCGGAGACATTGAGTAAATGGCTGTTGGTGGTGGTGCTGTAGGCAACTCCCTTGCCAATGTCGCGATCGCGCTCGATCAGCTTGATTAACAAGGGGCGCTGGGCTCTTTTCAACAGGTGAACCGCTACCAGAGAACCACTAAAGCCAGCGCCAACGATCGCGATCGTTGTGGGAGTATCAGATATCAGCATTGTCGGAACCATATCAGTATCAAATATAAGAGTTCGGCTGATCAGTATTTGCAGTTGTTACAGTCATTAACCGATCTAAACCCCAGATCGTTGGTATTTTGGCGATCGCTTCCAGAATCTGGTTGTGTCCTGCGATCGCTGTCCTCAAAATCCAAAAGGTATCTCTGGAACATTTCAATAACGGTAAGATTTGCTAAAATACCGTTTACTTATCGAGATACAGTATTTTTATCATTACCTGCAATCATAGCTCAACAATTTAGGAAAATTAAACCATGAGTCAAGTTCTGCAAGAAGTGCTATCTGCTAACCAGGAATATGCTGCCACCTTTGGTGACAAAGGCAATTTGTCCCTTCCTCCTAGTCGTCGTTTTGCCATTCTAACCTGCATGGACGCTCGCCTCGATCCAGCAAAATATGCTGGGCTGGCAGAAGGGGATGCCCATGTCATTCGTAATGCTGGAGGACGGGCAAGCGATGACGCAATTCGATCGCTCGTAATCTCTTACAAGCTATTGGGAACTCGTGAATGGTTCGTCATTCACCATACGGATTGTGGGATGCAACTCTTTACCGACAGCATCATCCGAGAACTATTGACAAACAGCCTAGAAACCGCTGTAATCGACGAAAACGGTTGGCGAGATGTTGGGCAGGGTTCGGGTTCGACGGAAGGTGAATTTGTCGATTGGTTAACGTTCAAAGATTTGGCAGAAAGCGTGTTTGTGGATGTCAAACGAATTCGCAACCATCCCCTTGTGCCACCCACCATTCCGATTTATGGCTTTATTTACGATGTGAAAACAGGGCAATTGATTGAAGTTCCCACTGCAAAAGAAATCGGTCGAGCAACAGTTCCAGCGATCGCCTCATCGTAAGGGAGGAACGCAAAAATGCAGAATGCTTTGCGGTTTTCTCAACTATGAATTAGTGCTTTTCACGCTCTCACCTTTATTCCAACTATGAGCCATTTGATTGAATACGAAGACGCAAATGATGAAGTACGCGCAGTGTATGACGACATTCGCGCGACACGCAAAACCGAGTACATCAACAACTTTTGGAAAGCGATCGCCAATCATCCGCCTACCCTGCAACGTACCTGGCAGAATGTGAAGGAGGTGATGACGGGTCCGGGAGAACTCGATCCCCTGACCCGCGAGTTAATCTACATTGCTGTCAGCGTTACAAATAATTGCCCATACTGCATTTCATCTCATACAGCCGGAGCGCGAGCCAAGGGAATGGATGATGCCATATTTGGGGAACTGATGGCGATCGTGGCAACCGCAAACGCTACCAATCGACTGGCAAATGGCTATCAAATTCCGGTGGATGAACAATTTAAATTATAAAAGGCGTTCAATCTTAACGACTTATAAACCTTTTCTATGGCAACTGAATTAACAGTAGATGTTTCTCAGATTCCCGTTATCGATATTAGTTCGCTGGTATCGGGTAAGCGCCTAGATACTGTTGCCAACCAAATCCGACAAGCTTGCCGCGACACGGGTTTTTTTTACATTGTCGAGCATGGTGTAGACCAAGGCTTGCAAAACCGTTTGGAGCAAATGAGCCGTCAGTTTTTTGCTCAAGATTTAGAAACTAAAATGCAAATTCGGATGGCGCTGGGAGGTCGGGCATGGCGCGGCTACTTTCCGGTTGGAGGTGAACTGACGAATGGTAAACCAGATTTGAAAGAAGGAATTTATTTCGGATCGGAATTGAATCAAACCGATCCGGCTGTTCAAGCGGGCGTTCCCATGCACGGAGCAAACCTGTTTCCAGATATTCCTCTTTTTCGCGAAATAATACTAGAATATCTGGCGGTGATGACTCAACTGGGTCACGCAGTAATGGCTGGAATTGCCCTGAGTTTGAACTTAGAAGCATCTTACTTCCGCGATCGCTATACGACTGATCCCCTGATTTTATTTCGCATCTTCAACTATCCACCACAAAGCAATCCGCAAGGACAATCCTGGGGAGTGGGAGAGCATACCGATTATGGTTTGCTCACGATTCTCAAGCAGGATGATTTAGGTGGGTTGCAAGTGAAGACAAAATCAGGCTGGATTGATGCTCCGCCGATCGCCAACTCCTTTGTTTGTAACATTGGCGATATGCTCGATCGCCTCACAGGTGGACTTTATCGGTCTACTCCTCATCGAGTCAAGAATGTGTCAGGACGATCTCGCCTCTCATTTCCCTTCTTCTTCGATCCCAATTTCAATGCTGAACTCCACCCGATCGAAATCAAGGGAGCGATCGTCGATGACAACAAGAACGAACGTTGGGATAAAGCCAGCGTTCACGAGTTTCGCGGCACTTACGGCGATTATGTCCTGAACAAAGTTGCAAAGGTTTTTCCCCAATTGCGCCAGGAAGTTTTTTGACCAATTTTAGTGGTTGGAGTGTCAGATTAATAGACCTCTTGCAAAATAATTTTATGCTATAATGAAGGGTTTGGCTGAAGTGGAGCAGATTGCAGGTTATAGCT
>NZ_JAUBSD010000113.1:0-19920 GCF_036704575.1 Microcoleus sp. K5-D4 | reverse complement strand
ATACTTTCATCCAGATATCGGAATCGAAGAAGGCGCTTCGGATTAAGATTTAATTTGATCGCTGGTATTTATAATTACAATACTCCGGACAGTTTTTAAAGAGGAATGCGATCGCAATAAAATAGATAAGTGAAAAAAGTGAGTGCAATCAGAACCCCAAATAAACAGAAAAAAAGGCACTCTTTTAGGTTAAGCTATAAAAACACACAAGCTCAACAGATTGCATACATGAAGATTATTGAACCCATCTTACAACAAATGCCAGGGATTAGTCAACCACAAAAGAAGTTTTTAATCACTTTATTCTCAACTATATTGCTCGCCTATGGCAAGGTCAACTTCACGAATCTCAGTCGTTATAGCTGTTTGAGTGAAAAAACCTACCGTCGTCACTTTCTCAAAAGCTTTAACTTTCCACAAGTTAATCAATATTTTCTCAAAGAAGCCTTAAACCCTGAACACACAATTATTGCTGTTATTGATTGTTCTTTTTTAAGAAAAAGCGGCAAAAAAACTGACGGCAAGGCTTATTTTTATAATGGTGTAGCTGGTAAATCGGAACAGGGGTTGGAAATTTCTGTAATTTCTATTGTCGAAATTGAGACTCGTTTATCTTATAGCTTAAGCGTACAACAAACTCCGTCACGCCCTCAAATAAAGCCCGTGAAAAAACTGCCCAAAAAACCGAAGAATAACAGCTCAAAAAAATCTCGCAAAAACCCGGACTCTCAAAGCTCAAAGCCTGACATCACAAGAGTTGATGACTATGCACAACATTTGAAGAATACTCGTTATTTTTTCCCCACTTCTGTACGTTATTTGGTGGCGGATGGCTATTACTATCGCTCTCAATTCTGGGATGCTGTGCGGGAGTTAAATTTAGACTTTATTGGCAAGTTAAGAGTTGATGCTAACCTACGCTATCTCTATACAGGTGAACAAAATAAACTAGGAGCTCCTCGAAAATATGATGGTAAATTTGACTCTAATGATTTGAGTCGTCTTAAATTTGTCAAAAATCTAAAACCGGGAGTTTCATTATATACATTGGTTCTCTGGAGTTGTTGTTTAAATTGCCAGATTAGTTTGGCTTGTATTTCTGAGGTTCAAGCTAACGGTAAAATCAAAAATGCGTTATTGTTTAGCACTGATATTCACCTACTGCCTGAGCAAATTGTTGAATATTATCAGGCTCGTTTCCAGATTGAATTTATTTTTCGTGATGCCAAGCAATTTACGGGATTGTCTGATTGTCAAGCTCGTCATTTACCACGGCTTGATTTTCATTTTAATGCCAGTCTTATTGCCTTAAACTTAGCTAAACATGAACTCTCTAGTTGTCATTCATCTGCCAAGTCGTTTGTGTTTTCTCTGGCCTCTTATAAACGCCTAGAATTCAATAAGCATCTACTTTATACCTTTATTGATAAGTTAGATTTAGACCCGGATTTGATTTTAAATCACCCTAACCTTCCTTCAGTCTTGTCTTATGGTACTCTGGCTGCTTAAAAACTGTCCGGAGTATTGACATAAAATAGTAGTAAGTGTCTAGATTCTCTGGATATCCCTCAATACACCAATGAAACACATTATTTACGATGTAACCCAAAAAATTACCAATTTTTGATTGATTATTTCGGTTATTTAGCAATAACAAAATCATAATTTTTCCTCTAATATCTCCTTTTTTTTATTTTAATGCTTATTGCAGTTGCTATATTTGTTTGGGATTCCGATACTTTTGAACGGCTACTTTTGCACTCATTGACGGAAATAATCTGGAATTATACCGTACTTAAAGGCACAAGAGCTTATTCCAATTTCATTTAAAATTAAAGCAACGAGTCCTTAGTTGTGAATTCCTTTTTCTCTTTCTTCCTCTATCTCCTCTGCGTCCTCTGCGTCCTCTGCGGTTACTTTAAAAATTATAAATTTAACCGCAGATATACACAAATGAATGCAGGTTGAGATTTTCTGTTAGTGGAGAAAACAAAGCGAAGCAATCTTCACCCCCTGCGATTGCTTATTACTAATTACCCATTACCCATTATCCATAATTAATTCTCCGTTCCCCTCAATCACTTCCCCGATCGCCCAAGCACCAATTCCCTGAGATTCAAACCATTTAACAGCCTGTTCTACTTCCCTGGAATCGACCAACAGCACAAACCCAATACCCATATTAAAAGTATTGAACATATCTGCTGTAGCAACTTGACCCGCTTCAGCAATCCAGTCAAAAATTGGCAAACTTGGCCAGCTATTGCTGTTAATTTTCACAGCTTGATTTGCTCCCAAACAGCGGGGCAAATTTTCCGGCAAACCGCCGCCGGTAATGTGAGCCATGCCGTGAGTTTCTAAACCGCTCTTAATTGCTTCGAGGACTGGTTTCACATAAATTTTAGTCGGAGTTAGCAGCACTTCTCCTAAACTTTTGCCACCTAACTTTTCGGGTTGCGAATGCCAGTCAAAACCCCGATCGCCCGCAATTTTTCTCACCAAACTAAAACCGTTGCTGTGTACGCCCGAACTCGCCAGCCCCACAGCCACATCTCCCACCTGCACCCGCGAACCGTCCAACAATTTGCTCTTTTCTACAATTCCCACACAAAACCCCGCCAAATCGTACTCACCCGCTTGGTAAAAACCGGGCATTTCTGCCGTTTCCCCTCCGAGCAAAGCACAGCCCGCTTGCTTGCAACCATCAGCAATGCCGGCCACCACCGCAGCTAATTGTTCGGGATTTAACTTTCCCGTGGCTAAATAATCGAGAAAAAAGAGGGGTTCGGCCCCGGATGTCAGTACGTCGTTGACGCACATCGCCACCAAGTCGATACCTACCGTGTCGTGCCGATCGAGATTGTGGGCCAATTTCAACTTAGTCCCAACGCCGTCAGTACCCGAAACCATCACCGGCTCTTTTAAACCCTCCGGGACGCTGAAAAAACCGCTAAACCCGCCGAATCCGCCCAAAACTCCGGATCGGTGCGTGCTCTTGACCATATTCCCGATGCGCGAGACAAAAGCTCTGCCCGCCTCAACATCCACACCTGCTTCTCGATAATCCATAAGTCCGCCAAATCTATTTCTTCTAATTTTTAGTTTATTCCCATAACAGTTGACAAACAGCTTTTTTAAGACTAGCCATTTCGTAGCCCACAAAATACACTAAATTTTTGTAAATTTTTGTAAATTTTTCCGTAATGACTGAAACGGCTGTAAGCACTGGAACTAAAGGATTTTATGATAGAGGGTTTTGAGAAAATTTCATGAAGATTTGGTGAAAATCGCGATCGCAGCGATCCCCAACCACAAAAGTTTGTGGTAGTCTGTTGCAGTTCGTGAACAAAACACAAATTGCGGATCGAGTATGAGTTGTCAAGTGTCAGGGAAGTTTCCGCCAATTTTTTTTGGGGCGGAAGCATTAAAGCAAAAACGCACCCCGATACTTTACTTTGACTCACGGGGGAATGGCGAAGGGCAAGAGAGAAATCCTTGACGCCCGCCGCCAAATGGCCAATCCTCCAATCTCGGTTGGCAATGGCTATTCACAAAAATGGACGTATGAAGGAAAAATTTGTTGGTGGTCTACTCGCTGTCCTGTTAGTTCCTGTGGTAGGAACGGCATCCTCTTGTCACGCACAAGCAACAGGTGCCGACAACCAAAACTCTCAGGTTTCCGAGCAAGTAATTGCCACCCAACCGTCCCAGCAGTTAAACGCTACTCGGGTCGAAGCGCAAAAAGTCGGACAGTATCAGTATCAAGCAAGAGCTGAAATTGCCCGAGACTCGATCGCCAAAATTCAGCCCCACGACTTAGGCGGGCGACAAGCAGCGACAGTCTACGTGCGAAACATTCCAGTCATCACCTTTCTGAACGCGAATCCGGAAACAAACACGCCTTTGGGAGAAACTGGCAACAGCCAAGCCGGTGCTAGCAGTCCGTCAAAAGTAGCGGGCGCCAGAGAAAATCCCAAAGTTGGAAACATTGCCAGCAACTCTAGCAACCAAGAACCCGATCCAGTTTGGCGGGCATCAAGCTTAGCAGCAAGACTCAATCAGCTAGCCCGCAACAACATCGATCCCAACAGCATTACCGTTAAGTGGGAAAAAGGCGATCGCTACATTATCCAGGCAAACGGCGAGGACTTGGTAAACATCAACGCCGAAACCATCCTCCCCGACACCACCAGCAACTTTAGCCGAGACGCCCTGCAAGCAACCAATCGCCTCCGCCGGCTTCTGGGCAACGCCCCACCCCTGGAAGAAGTCGCCGGCAAACCCCAACCAGAACCCGCTGTGCTGTCTATGGGGCCAATTCAAGTGCGCCTCAGCGGCTGGGCTTCCTGGTACGGCCCAGGATTTAACGGCAACCTCAGCGCCAGCGGCGAGCGTTTCAACCAAAATGATTTGACCGCAGCCCACCCAAATTTGCCTTTTGGAACGAGAGTCATGGTGAGAAATCTCGACAACGGTCGCACCGTGGTTGTCCGCATTAATGACCGCGGCCCCTATGTGGGCGATCGGCTCATTGACTTGTCCGCAGGCGCCGCCAACGTACTAGGAATGATCAGCAGTGGCGTTGCCAGAGTGGAAATCGAAGTGATCGAACCGCCGCAGCAAACAACTGATGGACGCTGAAGGCCACTCTCAGGCAGAATACAAAAGTTATCCGAAGTGTAGAAGGCAGAAAGTAGAATAAAACTGACATCTTGCACCATTCTTTGTGGAAGAAGCCCGAAAGCCTGTTCTTGAGGATGGTGCAAGATGTCAAGTCGAACAAATTCTGACAAATAAACTCTGCATTCTGCCGAATGCCTTCAGGAGATTCTACCGGTGCGCCTGTTTACTACCATTGCAGCACTTCGCTGCTACTTAAATTTACAAAAGTCTGCTGCACCTCATTTGACAGTCGGTTTGGTGCCGACGATGGGAGCTTTGCACGCAGGGCATCTGAGCTTGATCCAGCGGGCAAGGCAAGAAAATGCGATCGCCCTGGTCAGCATTTTTGTCAACCCGCTGCAATTTGGGCCAACAGAAGATTTTCAAGATTATCCTCGGAATTTCGAGCAAGACCGGCTGTTGTGCGAACAAGCTGGGGTTGATGCGATATTTGCTCCCTCAGCCACGGAAATGTTCGGCCATCAAGCAGTCGGCGCAGAAACAGAGCAAACCGCCCAAAAACAGATAGAGATTAACCTTTCATCCTTAACTCAAGTAGTGCCGCCATCGGCGATGACATCGGTTTTGTGCGGCAAAGCAAGGCCCGGTCATTTTCAGGGCGTCGCAGCAATTGTTACTAAACTTTTGAGTTTGGTGCAGCCGACAAAAGCTTATTTTGGTCAAAAAGACGCCCAGCAGCTAGCAATTATTCGGAAGCTGGTCTTGGATTTTAACTTGCCTGTAGAGATTGTCGCTTGTCCGATCGTCCGCGAAGAGTCGGGACTAGCAATGAGTTCTCGCAATCTGTATTTAACAGTAGAGCAAAAACAGCAAGCCTCCGTACTCTACCGCGCGCTGCAACAAGCCTCGGAAACTTTTTCTTCAGGCGACCGCACCGCAGCGGCCACACTCGCAGCAGCGCACGCAGCAGTCGCAGAAGAATCCGCAGTCAAGCTCGAATACGCCGAACTCGTCGATCCCGACACTCTGACGCCGTTGCAGGTTGTGGAAACAGCGGGACTTTTAGCCGTGGCCGCCAGAGTTGGCTCTACTCGTTTGATTGACAATATAATTCTCAGGAATCGCCGGCCGATTGTGGCGATCGACGGCCCGGCGGGAGCAGGCAAATCTACCGTAACTCGCCTTGCAGCAACAGCTTTGAACTTGTTTTATCTGGATACCGGTGCGATGTATCGGGCGCTGACTTGGCTGGCATTGAAAACAGACACGCCAATTTCCGACGAATGTGCGATCGCCGAATTAATCAGTTCCAGTTATTTGGAATACAACCTCGATCCCGCATCAAAGATGTTGAAGATTAACGGCGAAGACGTAACCGAGGCAATTCGCAGTTTGGAAGTGACATCCCGCGTCTCGGAAATGGCGGCAGTTCCCGCCGTGCGGCAGTTTCTGGTGGAGGAACAGCGGCGCTGCGGCACAAAAGGCGGAATTATAGCAGAAGGCCGCGATATCGGCACTAACGTGTTTCCCGATGCGGAACTGAAGATTTTTTTGACGGCTTCGGTACAAGAGCGATCGCGCAGGCGGCTGTTAGAACTTAAAGATACCGATCGGGCTAATATTAGCTTGACCCAATTGGAACAAGACATTGCCCTGCGGGACGAAAAGGACAGCACCCGCGCGGTTGCACCTTTGCGTAAAGCGGCCGATGCTGTGGAAATTCAAACAGACAATCTGACTGTTGCTGAAGTTATCGATCGGATTGTCGGCTTGTACAAAGAGAGAATCGGCCCTAAAAGTTAATTTTACGACCCTGGGGGCGCGCGATCGCCCTCATATCAAATAGGGTTAAACTCATATCTTGCAGCATTCTCGCTTAACAGGCTTTCGGGTCTATCCCACAAAGACTAAATTTTCTTGTGGCGTGGGATCTTCTAGCCCGCCCTTGAAAGGCTTATTAACAATAGTGCAACCTCTCACGTTAAACCAACTTGCAGTGTTAGGTAGGGACGCGGGCCGATGCGGGCTGAGTCCCTAAGAATATCGTGCCATGAATCCGACTTGAGCGCCGTCCCCCTCGCTGGGTAAAAAGTTCAACCATCCGGCGTTTTCATGGGTTAGGGGATTTCTGCCGCACAAATCTTAAATTTTTTTATCCGGACGGACTTCCCCACGATCGGTTATTTCCAGTAGCATTTTTACGGACTGTCCAATTTAAGATTATCCTCTTAAGTGGATTAACTTGATATCAACATAAAATCTCAAATTAACTGTACAAGGTGTGAAGGAGACAAGGACGTGACAAAATTGAAACGGCTGTGGAGGCGGCGAAAAACTTTAATCGTTGCTTTGATGGCAGCAACAGGAAGTTTTTTGCTGGGTGTGACATGGCCGATTAACTTCCGGGCCAATCAGCCATTGCAACCGATTCAGGCGCAAGTCTTGGCCGTATCCCAGTCCCAAGAACAACAGCCGATGTCCACTATTAATAAGTTCTCCCAGGCGATCGCCAATCGAGTAGAATTTTCCCAACAGTCTCTAGCCCAATTGCAGGCAATCCGATTTCAATCAGCCGTACCGTCGCAGTTTCAAGGTACAACCATTCGTCACGCCCAACTCGACTCCCAGCGCAAGGCGATCGCCCTGACATTTGACGACGGCCCCTGGCCGAAAACAACTACACAAATCCTAGATATTCTCAAGGAAAATAATATTAAGGCTACATTTTTCTGGGTAGGAAAATACCTGAAAAATTCTCCCGAAATTGGCCAACAGGTCGCAGCAGCGGGTCACGCGATCGGCAATCACACTTGGAGCCATGAATACCTTCAGTATAACGAAGACGGTGCCGCTCGCGAGATCGATCGCACTTCATCCTTAATTGAGGACTTGACCGGCATCCAAACATCGATGTTCCGCCCGCCAGGAGGCATTTTAAACAATGGATTGGCAGCTTACGCTCAAAAGAAAAATTATGCAGTTGTGATGTGGTCTGCTGATTCTTTTGATTGGCGCACTCTTACGGAATCTTTAATCGATAACGTGATGAGGCAGGCAAATTCCGGCGGCATTGTGCTGATGCACGACGGCGGTGGCAATCGAACGAGAACTGTAAAAGCTTTGCCGGATATTATTGCTAAACTGAGAAAGGAAGGGTACAGTTTCGTAACAGTTCCCGAGTTATTGCAGATGCAAGAACAAGATTTAAAACAGCAGGAAACCGCACAGAAATAACAATTGGGAAAAGTGGGAATTTACACCATTATGCCATTTTTTTGTATGTCGTTAGATTAATTTTTCATAACTCTAGCCGAACGAAGAAGGAAGAAGTAGCAAACGCGCCCGATTCCAGGCGACCTTCTTAACGACTGAAACCATTGCTCTAATTGCATTTCCCTTCTTCCTTCTTCCGACGGACATCGGACTGACATCCGTTACATCCGAAGAAAGCGAATCTGTTGCCGAACTTCCTTATTACTTCTTCCTAACATCCGTTATTCATGCCGGACGGTATTATCAGGTTCGAGGGCAAGGTGATTTTCTTGGCTAAACCCAGACGGGATGGCAATCATAGCGTTAGAGGCAAAATTGATACCTTAATTGTAGCCATATTACCAATTTAGGCGGAAATCTAAGGGCAAATTGTGCAACTGAGAATTCACCCAATTAGCCGCCGCCAAACCCGATCGCAAAGCACCCTCTATTTGACCTTCCCCGCACAAATCCCCCGTACAAACTAGCGGCAAATTCCCCCCAGCAGGCAAACAAGAAACAGGCAAAGGGTTTCGACAAAAAGCATACCGCCAGCGGTGAACCTGCAACCATTCCGGCTGCTTCAGCCAAGAAATTAAATATTCAGAAGTGCGATCGAGCAATTCTTGACCGACAGTTTCCAAATCAGCAGATTCTAAATAGCGTTCTGCAAAATTTGCGCTGCTGTGAACCACAAACACCGGCTGCTGCGGATCGAGCCGTTTGCTGCTGTCCAAACAAACCCAAGCTAAATCAGCATTATCGGGAAACGAAACAGCTTGCCACTGCGGATTTAGATTGCTTAAATCTTGCTGTTTTGCCGCAGAATAGCCAGCCATAACCGTAATGCAAGGGTCGTACTCCACAGAACGCAATTTGTCAAGAAAATCAGATTGCAAACCGATTTCCGAATTCAAAAACATTAAAGCTTGAGGTGCAGGAATTGCCACCACAACAGCCTTAGCAATCAATGCTTGAGGTATGTCTAAATTGTTGTCAGTGACTTCTAGGGAAAGATGCCACATTTGGTTATCTGTAGTAGAAATAACTTGTACGCGGCGGCCAAACCAAATCTCTAAATCCTCAGCCAGATACTTACCGATAGCATTCATACCCGCAGGTGCGACATAACAAGAACTAGGAATAGCAGAAAGTTTTCCCTGTCTGAATTCGCAGACTTTATCAGTCCAGAGTTTGAGGATGTGCCGATCGACCAAAGCCTCAATTAACCCCTGCACCGCCTCCCCCTGCGGTTCCAGATACCGCGCGCCGTGATCGGCCCTAGTACCCTGTACGCGGCGGGTAGCAACACGTCCCCCCGCGCCGCGAGATTTCTCAACAACCGCCACAGAATAACCAGCTTGACGCAACCGTTGAGCGCAACTCAGTCCCGCCATACCCGCACCAATCACCGCAACATCGAACATAATCAATCAGTCAGCCTTGTAAATCTACACATCAGCTTAAAGGTTGCGAGCTGAATTTGTACCTTACCGATGACTCAAAAGAGCCGTAGCTTCCGGGGCCCGACGCCATCGCCCTGCACCAAGTAGTAGAATAAAGGACAGCACGAATCCATGATTAAGACCAAATCAAAAAATGCCACTGTAGGTAAATCCTAAATCCTAATGGTTGTCAACCAGCAGCAATCTAAAATCTAAAATCTAAAATCTAAAATCGAATAGGGGAGGGCAAAATTTTGGACGAACTCAGAGCAGCACTCGAATTGACAACAGAAGAAGAATTGCAGCAACTAACAGAACTTCTGTTCAGCCGCAAGTTTAACCCTTTAGATTACGTGCAAACCCCCGCACCGATAGATGTACAAAGTCGCGATCGCCAAGCATGGCTCGACGCCGTAGAACAGCGGTTTCGCTATCTTGCCGCCGACGGGTTGACGGTACTCCGAGGGCGAACCCAACAAGTAACTTACAGACAAGCACTAATTCAAGTTTGTCGCTATCTCAAAATCCCTTACCCCAGACAGTTGTCAACCACCGACTTAGAGGCAGAAGTATTTCTGCACTTAATGGGCCGCGCGTGGAAGCGTTTACCAGCAGATGAACAGCAAGCGCTGACACTGCGCGTACAACGAGCGATCGTTGAGTCCAAACTCTCAGAACCCCTGCCAATTTCTGCTGAAAAAGACCCGCTAGGTTTACTGTTTAAAGGCGGCAGCGCTTTAGCTGTTAGTTCCATCTTAAAACCAATGCTGCTCAAACTAATGGCAAATCAATTTGCGCTGCATTTTGCCACCTATCAAATGGCAAAACAAGGAGTGCTTGCAGGCACTGCAACTGCAGCAACCCAGTTTCAAAATTATGTCGCAATTCAGACGGCGCGGCGCGGTATGGCGGTGAGTGCGGCTCGTTACGGTGCAACGCGGAGCGTATTTTCGTTGGTCGGCCCGGTGATGTGGACTTGGTTTTTAGCGGATTTGGGTTGGCGATCGATTTCCACGAACTACGGCCGCATTATCCCGACCATTTTTGCCCTAGCTCAAATACGCCTGACGCGATCGGAATGCGTTTGGGAACTAGCTTAACGATGGTAAATTGTAGATTTTAGATTTGAGATTGGGAGTGTGGGTGAATATCAAAAATCGGTTGAAATTAGCTGCCAAACAGACAGCCGAAAATCTCAAGTCTCGTCTCCAAAAACATCCAGATCCCCGCCTGCAAATCCCTTGGAATTTCGCCCAAGTGGGGATGCTGATTTTTCCCTTAATTCCGATTTTGGGAGCTTTAGGTTTATTCCTGGGATTGGCCGGCACTTGCAAGCAAAAGTTCCGTCAAATTAGTCGCCGCCCGCTGAATCGAGGATTCGCAATTCTGAGCGCGCTGCTAGTCATCACAGCCGTTTTTGCCCACAACCGCATTGAGGCTTTTGTAGGGTTGTACAATTTCTTGCCGTTCTTTATATTGTTTGCCGCTTTTAGCAGTTTAATTCAAACTTTGCCTCAATTGCGGCAATTGTCTTGGATTATTGTAATTAGTTCAATTCCAGTGATAATTTTAGGTCTGGGACAGCAATTTTTAGGCTGGAGCGGCATCGATCAATTGCAGCCTGTTTTTGGCTGGGTACTCGCACCCCAAGGCAATCCCCCCGGCCGTATGGCTTCTGTATTTATGTACGCTAATATTTTAGCTTGCTATCTGACAATTGCTTTTATTTTAGCATTGGGACTGTGGATGGAAGAAGTCAGTTGTCAGTTGTCAGTTGTCAGTTTTCAATTGGGAGTTGTCAGGCGTCACCACTTACCAATGCCCAATCCCCAATACCCAATACCCAATTCCAAATTCCAATTTTTAAGTTGTGCAGCGATCGGAAATGCTGTTGCTTTGATTTTTACTAATTCTCGCAATGCTTGGGTAATGGCGGTTTTGGCAGTTTTGACTTTTGCATTTTATGCGGGTTATAAAAAATTATTAGCTGCGGTTTTGAGTGTGGCTAGCACAATTTTTTTGTCTGCCTTTGGCCCGGAACCACTGCGGCAATCTTTACGAAGAATTGTTCCGGCTTTCTTTTGGGCTAGACTCACCGACGAGATGTTCCCAAATCGGCCGACTGCTACTTTGAGAAAAACTCAGTGGGAATTTGCTTGGTCTATGACTCACCAGCGTCCTTGGACTGGTTGGGGATTGCGAAATTTTACGCCTCTCTATCAAGCTCAAATGCAAGAATGGCTCGGTCATCCTCACAGTTTGATACTGATGTTGACTGCGGAAACGGGAATACCCGCAACGCTTTTGTTGTTTGGTTTAGTTGGTTGGGTTTTGGCTAGGGGTGTTTTGCTGCTGGCGAATTGGCCACTTTTTCCTGCGGATATCAAACATGAGCAAATAGCAACACAGGAAGTAGCGGAAAATGCTTTAGGGTTCGCTAAAAAATCTATAATTAATAGCAAAAGTCAGGGGGTTTGTCAAGATGTAAGAGTGACCGATCGCCTAATTTTTTTCAGTTATTTATTAGCCTTCGCCGCCTGTACGCTTTTTAACACTTTAGACGTGACGCTGTTTGATTTCCGACTCAATACTACAAGCTGGTTGCTGTTAGCCGCAATTTGCGGAGTCAGCCAGAGGGAATAGGCTATCGGGCATCGGGCATCGGTTATTGGTTATTGGTTATTAGAACGAAAAACCAACAACCAACAACCCACTAATGACTACTGACTTCCTTTATTCTACCGTCACCGACTTCGCCAAATTTCGCGGCTGATCCACATCCAAACCTCGACGGGCAGCAATGTGATAAGCCAATAATTGCAGCGGAATCACGGTTACAATCGGTGACAACAATTCATCCACCAAAGGCACCGGCAAAATGTGGTCAAAAATATCGGCTTCCGCCACACCTTGCTTCGGCGTAACACCAATTAAACGGGCGTCGCGGGCCTTGGCTTCTTGAGCGTTGGAAAGCACTTTTTCGTAGACGCTTCCTGGCATGGCAATCGCCACTACAGGAACTTTCGCATCCAAAAGGGCGATCGGGCCGTGTTTCATCTCTCCCGCCGGATATCCTTCGGCGTGAATGTAGCTAATTTCCTTCAGTTTCAGTGCCCCTTCCAAAGCAATCGGAAAGTTAATTCCCCGCCCCAAAAAGATAAAATCTTGGGTGTCTGTAAACTGGTGGGACAATTCCTCTACATACTGTTCTTGAATCTCCAAAAACTTCTCAATTTCCGCTGGTAACTGGCGCAAACCAGCAATAATTTCTGCCAATCTCTCCGTGCTGATTGTTTCCCGCTGGTGCGCCAAATCCAAAGCTAAGAAATAGAATGCCATCAACTGAGTCACAAAAGTTTTAGTCGCAGCAACGCCGACTTCTATACCGGCGTGGGTATTGATCACGTGCGGCATCATGTGGGCGATCGAACTTTCGGTTCTGTTAGTAATACCTAACATTCTCGCCCGAAATTTATCGGTAAAACCCGCGCGGCGCTGCTGTTCCATCCCCAAAGCAGCCAGCGTATCCGCCGTTTCTCCCGATTGTGTTACCCCAATAGTTAAAGTATTTGCTGTCAGCGGTGCCGGTGCGTAACGGTACTCAGAAGCGTACTGCACTGCTGTGGGAATATTAGCTAATTGTTCCAACAAATATTTGCCAATTAGCGAGGCGTGCCAGCTCGTTCCACAGGCGAGAATCGAAATTTGTTCGACATCGGCGTAAAGTTCCTTGGGCAAGCTGAGATTGATGGGAGATCTGGGATTTCCTGGCTGCCAATCGCTGTCTAAATAAGCCTCCAAACAAGCTCGCACTACGGCTGGCTGTTCATAAATCTCCTTGTGCATGAAGTGTTTGAAGCCTTGTTTTTCGACTAAAACCGGACTCCAACCAAGGATGCGCGGGCTTTTTTTCAGCCTTTCTCCTGCAAAGCTGTAAACTTCGACTCCCATCGGAGTTAGCCTTGCTAATTCGCCATTTTCCAAGGACAAAACAGTGCGGGTTTGAGAGACTAATGCCGGCGTGTCAGAAGCGCAGAAAAATTCCCCTGCACCAAAGCCAATCACCAAAGGAGCTTGCTGTCTGGCGACAATTATTTCTTCGGGAAAATCTGCACAGATAACGGCGATCGCAAAAGCTCCTTCTAATTTATTTACCGCATTTAAAACAGTTTCCAAAAACGATAAATCAGCAATTTTCTCGGTTTTTTTATCTTTTTCTTCTTCCTTCTCCCTTTTTGCTTCTTTCAAAAATTCAGCTATTAAATGAGGAATAACTTCTGTATCGGTATCCGAGACAAATTTATGTCCCTTTGCTTTCAATTCTTTCCGCAACTCGCGATAATTTTCGACAATTCCATTTTGAACTACCGCAATTCGCCCGCTATTATCCATGTGAGGGTGAGCGTTATATTCTTCTGGTTTGCCGTGAGTTGCCCAGCGGGTGTGTCCGATGCCGATGGGAGCGAGAGAGTCTATCTCTGCTAACTTTTCCCGGAGGTTGTGCAATTTGCCCTTTGCTCGGATGCAGGTAATTTCTCCTTCGGAGATGGTAGCGAGGCCCGCTGAATCATAGCCCCGGTATTCTAGTTTCTCCAATCCTGCTAGCAAAATCTCACTTGCTGCTTGCGTGCCGATATAGCCAACGATTCCGCACATTTAACGTACTACTCCTGCTTAGCGATCGCAATAAAACTCAAGTTTTATCATTTTTACCTTCTTCCGGCCCCAGAATGCAGATTCCGCGACAAAAAAGAGGGGGCGATTAAATTGCCCCCTCTCTTGTGCCCGTAATTCGATCGGCGTGTCGATCGATATTTAGTAGGCTAGACCCATACTGCGAGTGGTTTCTGCTCCCAGGTAAACCCGGATGCTCAGAAAATCGGTCGGGCAAGCAGTTTCGCACCGCTTGCAGCCTACACAGTCTTCGGTGCGGGGAGATGAGGCAATCTGAGCTGCTTTGCAGCCATCCCAGGGCACCATCTCCAAAACGTCAGTCGGACAAGCGCGGACGCATTGAGTGCAGCCGATGCAAGTATCGTAAATTTTGACTGAATGAGACATTGAATAAAGGCTCCCAACGAGTCACTAAAAATTTGCTGCCTCTGCGAGTGAACAGATTTGACGGCGAGGTGCCACCGCTATAGCCTGCACAGAGAATTAAAGGTTAGTCTACCGCAGTGCCTGGAAGCACTTCGCGAAAAAGCGACAAAACTTCACAGTTATTCACCCTGGGAGTCTTATAGAACCCTTTTGGGCTCTATATCCATCGGCAACGGTTTGAGCATCAGCCTGATGAAATACAAATTGAGTTTCGCAGTGGCATTGATGAGGGTCTGCTCAAAGTTCTTGACCAAACTCTTACAGGGTTACATCCAAGGGTTTGACCGTTCAATCACGATCGCCAGTTGCCACCACGACAAATCCAGTTTTCCCCTCTAGTGCCATTTTTTCGGCTTTCGTTGGTTTCGCGGCCAGTCTAAACCGGATCTTGGTCATAATCTGCGGATAGAGTTTTTACTTTCCCTGCGATGAGCTGATCCGGGTGATACCCCTTGCGCTTGCAGAATGGTAATCTTCGGAATATTGACGGGCCCGAATGTGAAAATAATCGAGGTTGTGACTCAACATTTCAATCAAGCCACACTCATCGGAAACACTGGCTTTTGTACAATGGTTCAAAAACGGCAGCCTGACTGGTATCAACGGCTAGATGTTGTTTGATGCCATTGGTGCATTTGTAATGGCAGAAGCCTTGAGACTCGACACTGGCAAATTGCACGTATTTTTCACCGCTACACGGAGTTATTAGAGGAATTCTAGCCGTTTGTTAATCAACTTTTCGCTGTGAACTAATGAAGGGAGATCGTGGAGCCAAGAAGAAACCCACGAGACTAGCGAAGAGAATCGGTGTAAAAGTGCTAAATCCTGTCAACTTGGCGAGTAGCAGAGTTGTACTAATTGGAGTTCGAGTAACTGTTGAATTCAGAGCAGCCATTACACAAATCATTGCCAACGTCTCGTTGGAGGCGGGATTAACGATAGCGATTGCCTTTCCTAAACAGGCTCCTATAAAAAACAGTGGGATGATAATTCCCCCCCGCCAGCCTCCATTTACGGTCGTACTAATGGCAAACACTTTAGCAATAACTAAAGTTAAGATCACTCCCAAAGAAAAGTTGCCCTCAACAATTTTTTCTATTTGATGTTCACCAAAGAAACGAGTGAGCGGAAATAAAGCTGATAACACACCAAGTGCTAGCCCAGCTAAAGTAGTTCGCACATAGATTGGACTGGGTATCGAATCAAACAAGCGACCAACACTGCGAAATACAGCGATAAAAAACCACCCCATGAGAGCACCTACGATTCCATAAGCAATCGCGGCGCCAAAGTCATAAAGGCTGTCCACATTGTATTGAGGAAAATGCCAGGTTGGACCAATTCCTAGCTGGGTAATTGCTACAAAGATGGTGTAACTTGCACAACTTGCCACGACCGCAGGCAATATTGCTTCAAAATACTCCACAACATTCTGATGATGCAGAATTTCTAAAGCAAAAAAAGTACCACCCAATGGAGCGCCGAACAAAACTGTAAAACCAGATGCCATGCCAGCAATACTCAAAGTTCGTAGTGCCTCTCCACGCAATTGAAAGCGATCGGCTAACCACGTACCAATTGAACCTGTGACTTGCACCATTGGTGCTTCTGGACCAGCACTGCCTCCACTTGCAATACTGATTAGCGACGACAGAATCATCGAAGGATTCTCCTTCATTGGTAATCGCCCACCATTGAGATGAATATTGTCAATAATCAACCCTATTTCGCCAGGATTTCCCAGCCAATGAATGAGCAAACCGATGAGCAAACCCGCAAGGGGCATGATGATTAGTAGAGAAAGTCCACTAAAATATTCAAATCCCAGCATTATGTAAGACAAAAATATCCAATAACTTGCACCAAACAAACCACAAATGATTCCTAGCATTGCCCATAGGAATACCGAACGTGTGAGATTTACTGGGTTTCGTTTCATTGTTTACTCCTTGTCTCTAACTAGGAAGTTAGGAAGTCTTAAAAACTATTTTGTATAATAGTATACTGTTTTTTTGTCTGTATCTTCTATTGACTCAAAAATGTATGAGCCCGATCGAGCTTTCGGCTCGCGGGCTCTGTATAATTCCGATCTAACCGGATTTGATTTGAGAAAAAACTCAAGTCTTTATGCCAATTTCCCAAAGTTGTGCAACAGTTGTAAGGATTTGTTGTTTGATATTTTGGCTTGTAGCAAGGATTTTGGTGCAGTAGCCCCTCTACCAACTGTTGCAAACTTTTTGATAATTAGTATTGCTGCAAAGCGGTGCAAATCGATCGACTAAAAGCCTAATTTTTCTAACACGGGCTTAGTTGAAACAATATGTCGATCGATCCCTAGTTTTTTTGGCTCCACACCCAAAGCCAAAGCCACCAATTGTGACAAATGCAACACGGGCAAACCCAACTTGCGCCCGATTACTTTTTCCACCTCCGGCTGTCGCGAATCCAAATTCAAGTGACAGAGAGGACAAGGCGTTACCATACAATCAGCGCCATTGTCAAGAGCATCTTGAATATGTTTGCCTGCCATTTGAAAAGATTGGTTAGTGGCATAACTCGCCAACGGCCAGCCGCAGCACTGCGTCCGCCCTCGATAATAAACAGGAGTTGCCCCGATCGCCCGAAACACATTTTCCATCGATTCGGGTTGGTGCGGGTCATCGTAAAGCAGCTTATCCTGAGCTCGCAGCAGGTAGCAGCCGTAAAAAGACGCGCACTTCAAACCCGAAAGCTTGCGGGTGACTCGCTTCTGCACCTCGTCGAGTCCGTAATCTGCCACGATCGCCCACAACAGATGTTTCACCTCGGTACTACCTTGATAAGGCGAACAGCCTTGCTTTTTGAGTAAACCGTTGACTTTTTCTATGTAGTTGGGATCGGTTTTTTGGCAATCCTTGAGGCGATCGTCCACATGACCGATTACTCCTTGACAAGTGCTGCAATGCGTCAGCAAAGGCAAATTCAGTTCCTCAGCCAAAGCAATATTGCGGGCGTTGACAGTATCTTCGAGCAACTGCGAATCTTCCTTGAAAGTGCCAGAACCGCAGCAGGAAGCTTTCTTGAGTTCCACCAGTTCAATCCCCAACGCTTGAGTCAGCGCTTGAGTAGACAGGTAAAGTTCGCGGGCCGCCCCTTGGGCAACGCAACCGGGAAAATAAGCATATTTGAGATTTGGGGATGGCATAATTGTTTCTGCTGGGGAGACAAGGCAAGGGACAAGAAACGAGAGCGGTGGAGGTCGGGAGGCTTCCTGCTTAGTTTTCCCTCTTTATAATTAACGTATCACCGCCTAGCTAGGAGCCAATTGTCAGCTTTTCTCAAGCATTTTGAGTTGATGACTGACGGACCATCGACCAAAAATCAGGTTCCTCTACGTTATCAGGTGGCTAAACGAAATGATTGATTTTGGGCTATTGGGGGTTTTTTTGCCTTAGTCCTAGAGTTGCTGCGATCGTCCGTGTCCCAATTGTCGCTGGCCCGTGTCACTTAGAAAAGCGGCCAGCCTTTGTCCTGCAGATCCCCCTTTCGGATAAGATTAGATACGCAGCAACCAATGAGGACACGATGTTATGAGCCAAGACGACATTTTTGCTAGAGTCCAGAAAATTGTGGCAGAGCAACTGGAAGTCGATAAGAGCGAAGTCAAGCCCGAAGCCAACTTTGCTAACGATTTAGGAGCAGATTCCTTAGATACAGTAGAGCTGGTCATGGCCTTGGAAGAAGAGTTTGATATTGAAATTCCTGACGAAGCAGCCGAAGGAATTACTACGGTTCAAGCTTCTGTAGATTTCATCAGCAGCAAACTTGCAGCTCCAAAAGCATAAAATACCTGTCTTTTCCCCTAAGAGGAGAGAAGTTAGAAAACTGGAAACTCCTCTTTTGTTCTGCGTTCTGGGTGTTTAATTTTTTGAAACTGAAATCATGACAAATTTAGAGCGTAAGCGCGTTGTTATCACGGGTCTCGGCGCGATTACACCGATCGGCAATACCTTGTCCGAATATTGGGACGGGTTGCTTGCCGGGAAGAATGGTATAGGCCCGATCACCTTATTCGACCCGTCGCGGCACGACTGCCGCTTTGCCGCAGAGGTGAAGGGTTTCGACCCACACGACTATTTAGAGCGCAAGGAAGCAAAGCGGATGGATCGCTTTGCTCAATTTGGGGTGTCAGCGAGCAAACAAGCTGTTGCTGATGCAAAGTTTGAGATTAACGACCTGAACGCAGAACAGGTGGGTGTCATTCTTGGCACTGGCATTGGTGGCCTGAAGGTTTTGGAAGAGCAGCAAGAGATTTATCTGACTCGCGGCCCCGATCGATGCAGCCCGTTTATGATTCCCATGATGATTGCGAATATGGCCGCGGGGCTGACGGCGATTCAAACGGGCGCTAAGGGGCCAAACTCTTGCACCGTGACGGCTTGCGCTGCCGGGTCAAATGCCGTGGGCGATGCGTTTCGCCTAGTTCAGGGGGGTTACGCGCAAGCCATGATTTGCGGCGGTACGGAAGCTGCGGTGACACCTTTGTGCGTGGCGGGTTTTGCTGCGGCGAGGGCGCTTTCGACTCGCAACGATGACCCGACTCATGCTTGCCGTCCGTTCGATCGCGATCGTGATGGTTTTGTTGTCGGCGAAGGTGCTGGCATTCTGATGCTAGAAGAAATGGAACACGCTCTGGCGCGTGGCGCGAAGATTTACGCAGAAATCGTCGGCTACGGTTTAACTTGCGATGCGTATCACATGACTTCTCCGGTACCGGGGGGGGAAGGTGCGTCGCGGGCGATGGCTTTAGCGCTCAAGGATGCGGGTTTGACGCCGGATCAAGTGAGCTATATCAACGCTCACGGCACGAGCACCCTTCCCAACGATTCTACGGAAACGAAAGCGATTAAAAAGACTTTGGGAGACCATGCTTACAAAATAGCAATTAGTTCTACCAAGTCGATGACCGGCCATCTTTTGGGCGGTTCTGGGGGCATTGAGGCGGTGGCGACGGTAATGTCGATCGCCAATGACAAAATCCCGCCGACAATTAATCTGGAAAATCCCGATCCTGAGTGCGATTTGGACTATGTTCCTCATACAAGCCGCGATCTAAAAGTTGATGTGGCGCTGTCGAATTCCTTTGGATTTGGCGGCCACAACGTGACACTGGCATTCAAGAAGTTTGTTCACTAACGGACAATTTTAAAATCGATAGTCGAGAGTTAAAAGGTGAAAAATTAATTTTTCACCTTTTAATTTTTAGATAAATTTTAGATGGGGCGATCGCTTGACTCAAAACGCTTACTTGTTATGAGTCAAGCGCAACGAAATAAGCGCGTTGCCGAAAGGGCTAGATTCTTCAGTTCCTTCAGGACTCTGAATTACAACTACTCAAGCGGACTTGATATGACTTAGTTTGTTAACAGAAGATAACACAAGGAGCTGGGGGGGTGACAACCCACCCAAAACCCATAGCTAGTAAGGATTGAGCCAACTTGTGGTAAAAAAAGATAGGCAG